>JAAYAN010000150.1 GCA_012719345.1 Ignavibacteria bacterium
AAATTCAAAATTAAGAATTCAAAATTCGAGAGTAAGATTAGGATTTAGAATATGAGCAAGATAAAAAAACTCTGCGCTATGTCCTCTGCTTTTCTCATTCAAAATTCAAAATTAAGAATTCAAAATTATCAAACGCTGTATCATCTTGGTGCAAAAAAAAGCCCGATTCTGTGAACCGGGCTTTTTTATTAAAACATCATTTCGTCATCTTCCATATCTTCGTTATTATTCTCATTTCTGTTTCTTTCCTGCTTAAAGTTATTGAAGATGTATTTCAGATTCAGCATTACAGAAGGAGCTTCACGCGTAAACTTGCTGTAATTATAATAATCTGCTGTTCTTGTAAAAGATTCCTGGTTCATAGAGCCCAAAAAGTCTCTCACCTGAAGAGTTGCAATAAATTTATTGTCTAAGAATGATTGACGCAAAGCTGCGTTAATAGTAAAGAATCCTTTGTTTTCGCCTTGTGCCGATACTCTTTTGCTATTGTACATACCGTTTAACTGCAGACTTGTTGAAGCGGTAATTTTGAACATATTGTTGAAACGAAGATTCCAGGTGAAATTCTCCTTTTCAAAATTCTGATCGTAAAGAGTGCCTGTAACTTTGTAATTATACAGGTTTCCAATCAAGTTTACGTTCCAAAAAGCTGCCGGATCAACATTAAACATTAATTCTGTTCCCAGCGAATAATCCTTCCCTACATTTTCAAAAGTGTTTAAAGTTACATCGCTGCTGTAAAGATAACGCACCATTTCAATCTTACTGTTGTTCACTCTGTAATATGCTTCAGTAGAAATTACAGTCTTTCCTAAAAGAAGCTGATAACCGAGCTCATACGAATCTATGTATTCAGGTTCAAGTTCAGGATTTCCTTCTCTCATATTGTAAGAATCAGTCCATGTGCGGAAAGGTTCAAGCATCATTCCTCTCGGACGGTTTATCCGGCGGGTGTAGCTCGCCATTATCTGGTTGCCGTTATCAAGTTTCCACGAAGTATGCAAACCCGGGAAATAATCCCATTTATGGAATTTATAAGATGCAGTAGTATCTATCAGACTTATATCATTATCCGTTAATTCCGCTCTTAATCCAAGTTGAAATTGTAGTTTTCCAATAGAATTTGAATATGTTGAATATAGAGAATGAACATTCCGTATATATTTGGTGCTGTTGCTGTATCTTTTCTGGAATTCATAATCTGAAATTGAGGTGTTGTATTCGTAATAACGGTTTTTTTCTTCCGATGTGCTGAATTGCGATTGATATCCCGCTTCAAGCTTTGAGTTTTCGCTGAACGGCAATGTATAATCTGCCTTTAATCGAGTATCGTAACTCGGTCCGGCTTCTTCGCTTATTCTTCCATCGTATAATATATTACTTTCATCAAAACGTTCGCTTATGTTTTTATCATCGCCGTCGCGGTAACTGTAATTAAAATCAGCCGTAAGCTGATGACCGTTTTTATTGAATTTGTGAATGAAAGAAGAAAATGCCGAATAAAAATTGCTTTCGCGGTTATCATCCGAAATGTTGGTATAACTTGTTTCAATGGTATTAGATAATTCATTGTATTTTGTTTCCATTCCGCCGCCAAAACTGAATGAACCATATCGTCCTCCGAAAGTGATATTGTCATTCTCCGATAAGTCCAAATTCAGCGAAGCTCTCAAACCATACGAAGTCCTTCCGCGGCTTCCTTCTCCAAGCGAGTTAAGTATTTTAGTATTTCCCAGAAAGTAAGTCTCTCTTTTGTTTGCAATATCCATATCAAAATTTCTTTTATTGTAATCTGCTCCAATATTAAATCCGTAACCGTTACCCTTGAAATCTAATAAACCTTCAACACCGTATTTATCATTTATACCGGTATTGGTTTCAAATGAACCGCTGAACCCTAGATTCGAATTCTTTTTCATAACTACATTTATAATTCCGGATGTCCCTTCTGGATTATATTTTGCGGATGGATTTGTAACAATTTCAATATTTTCAATGGAGCTTGCCGGAATCTGCTGCAAAGCATCGCTCGCGTCAAGTACGCTCGGTCTTCCGTCAATCAGTACAGTAAAATTACTGCTTCCGCGCAGACTTACATTTCCGTCAATATCAACCGTTACCGAAGGAACATTTTCCAAAACATCAACAGCGCTGCCCGAAGCTGCAGAAATTAAATCGCTTACTTTTATCACTTTTTTATCAATTTCGTAGGAAACAGATGCCTTTTCGCCTTTAACCGTAACTTCATCTGTGCTGTAGGACACAAGATCGAGACTGATTTGCTCGAGCTCTAACGTTTTTTGCGGTTCAACATTAACATTATCTATTAAATGATTTTTAAACCCGATGAAACTGAGCACAATATAATATTTACCGGGGCGAACTCTTTGTATTTCAAAAAATCCGTCTTTATTTGTAACAGTTCCGCTAACCTGCGAGCTGTCCTGAGCGTTAAATAACACAACATTCGCAAATTCAAGCGGCTTGTTAGTTGAAGAATCAAAAATTTTCCCGTTTATGTTTGATCCGAATTGCCTTACCGGAGGCTGTGCACTTAAAAAAATGAAAAATAAAAGATTAAACGCTGCAATTTTTGTAACTAAATTCATAAAACTCCTTTTTTTCTATTTATACCTTCAATAGACTCAAAACCCTTGCGCAAGGTTTAAAGTTCTGAAAAAAAAAATTAATATTTCTTGATAAAATAATATTTAATTCTTAATTTACTATTGATTAACCGTAAAGAATTTTATATTTTTGCCTTTCGGTAAATTCCATACACAGAAGGATTATATTTTTAATGTTATTTAAAAGAAGAACGCACACTTGCGGTGATTTAAGAGAAGTAAATATTGGTGAAAGTGTTGTATTGAACGGATGGGTTGATACAAGAAGAGATTTGGGCGGCGTTATTTTTATTGATTTGCGCGACAGATACGGTATTACACAGGTTCTTTTTGAGCCTACTTTTAATAAAGATTCCCACGAACTGGCTAAACAGCTTCGCACAGAGTTTGTAATTTCGGTGGAAGGTAAAGTGAGAAAAAGACCTGAAGGAACCGAAAATTCGGAAATATCTACAGGTAATATCGACGTTATGGTAGAAAAACTGGTAATTTTGAACGAAGCGGTTACTCCTCCTTTCCCTATTAAAAATAATATTGACGTTAACGAAGACCTGCGTCTTAAATTCAGATATCTCGATCTCCGCAGAAAAGAGATGCAGTCCAATTTAATAATGAGGCATAAAATTGCCCAGACTGCCCGCCGGTATTTCGATTCGCAGTCATTTATTGAAATTGAAACTCCGGTTTTAATGAAAAGCACACCCGAAGGCGCGCGCGATTTTCTTGTGCCCAGCCGTCTTCACAAAGGTAAATTTTACGCTCTGCCGCAGTCGCCACAGCAATATAAGCAATTGCTTATGGTTTCCGGGTTCGACCGCTATTTCCAGATTGTAAAATGTTTCCGCGACGAAGACTTGCGTGCAGACAGGCAGCCTGAATTTACTCAGATAGACCTTGAAATGTCCTTTATCGACCAGGAGGATGTGTTTGGGATAATGGAAGGATTTATGAAAATCCTTTTAAAAGAAATTAAAGACTACGATTTACAAACTCCTATTCTCCGTTTATCCTTTAACGATGCAATGGAAAAATACGGAATTGATAAACCCGACTTAAGATTCGGTCTCGAAATGATAACAATGACCGATATTTTCTCAAAATCGGAATTCCGTGTGTTTAAAGATACAATTGAAAGCAATGGAATTATTACCGGTCTTCTTGCCGAAAAATGCGGCGATTACACCCGCAACCAGCTCGACGCCTTAACCGAATTTGCAAAAAAACAGGGTGCAGGCGGTTTGATTTGGATGCGCGTTAAAGAAAATGAACTTGAAGCTCCGATTGCCAAGTTTTTGTCGGATGAAGAAAAGAAAAATATTGTTGCAAGACTTAATGCTAAACCTGGCGATCTTATTTTTATGATTTCCGGACCAAGGTTAAAAGCGCTTTCCGCTATGGGGCAGCTCCGCCTTGAAATGGCTGAAAGGCTTAATCTTATTTCGCCCGATGCGCCTCCCGCTTTGCTGTGGGTTACCGATTTCCCTTTGTTTGAGTGGGATGAAGAAACAAAACGCTTTTATGCAATGCATCACCCTTTTACTTCGCCTAGAGTTGAAGATATTGAATTAATGGAAACGAACCCCGGAGCAGTAAAAGCGCGCGCTTACGATCTTGTTCTTAACGGAAATGAAATTGCCGGCGGAAGCATTAGAATACATAACAGCAAACTGCAGGCATTAATGTTTAAAACATTGGGAATTACCGGGCAGGAAGCTGAAGAGAAATTCGGCTTTTTAATGAATGCATTTAAGTACGGCGCTCCTCCTCACGGCGGAATGGCTTTCGGTTTGGACAGATTAGTAATGCTTTTGGCGGGAAGAAACTCAATACGCGAAGTTATGGCATTCCCCAAAACTTCCAGCGGAATGTCCCTTATGGATGATTCGCCGTCGAATGTTGATGCAGACCAGTTGAAAGATTTGCATATAAAATTGCGGTAATAATTACATTTTACGTGTAATAATTACAAATATGAAATATTGTTCATTGAAACTTTGAGAAACGTATGTTAAGCTTTACACTTAAAAGAATTATTTTTGGCTCGATAGTTGTAATGTATAAAGCAATTAAATTGAGCCGGAGTTTATAAATGGGTCAGCAGCAGTTGTTACTAATAGCCTTGGGTGTTATCATAATAGGTGTGGCAGTAATGGTTGGTATTCAAATATTTAATGCAAATTCCATTGAGCAAAAAAGAGAATTACTTATTTCTGAATGTATGAATCTGGCAACATTGGCGCAAAAATATTATAATACTCCTGCTGAACTTGGGGGTGGCGGAAGAAATTTTTCTAAATGGGAGATAAATCACTTGCTTACTAAATCAGCAAACGGAGATTTTGAATTTGCTGTTGAACCTGCTGCAGATCAAGTAGTAATAAACGCAAAAGGAAACGTTGATGTTGCATCTGGTAAGTTGGTTGAAGTTAATGTTACTGTATATAGTGATTCATTGCAGATAAATATTGTTCATTAAAAATTGGCATAAATTTAGATAGTTATCAAATAACACAACAAAATCATTAACAAACAAAAAAGGAGTTATTAAAATGGGTCAACAACAATTATTACTTATCGTTTTAGGCGTTATCATTGTGGGTATCGCAATTGTTGTAGGTATTAATCTTTTCAACGCACAGTCAGAAGAATCTGCTAAAGATGCAATGGTTGCAGCAGCTACAAATATTGGAGCTATGGCTCAGCAATTTTACAAAAAACCTGTCCAAATGGGCGGCGGCGGCGGTGTATTTACCAAGTTTAAAATTCCGACTGGACTATCATCAGATGCTAATGGTAAATATGTAGCTACTCCTACGGCAACTAGTGTTACAATTGTAGGTACACCTGATAAAGCTTTTGGTTACTCTTTCAAAAATATAACAACAACTGTAACGGCTGATACTTTATATTCAACGATTAATTAAAATTAAATTTTCTTTAAAAAAAAGAAATTTATTATATTTAAGCCGGCAATTAAAAAATGCCGGCTTTTTTAATTTTAACAGGGTGGAAGTTTATGGTAGAATTAAGATTCAGCGCAATTAAACCAAACGGACAATCTATAACAGGCAACCTTACAGCTTCTTCAGCCTCGGACGGTAAAAGGAAGATTCAGCAGCTTGCCGAAAAACATCAGCTGAAAATTGACAAAATTGACAAAAAATCAACTTATTTTTACAAGGTTCGCAAGGGTACAGAACCGCCGAGCAAAGGCGAACAGAAGGCATTTACCGAAGACGAGGTGCGTAAAGCTCTTTCAAAATTGGGTTATGATGTTTTATCAGTAAACAAAGCACTTTTTGAATTAAATTTTGCTCCTCCTCAGAATGAAGTAGTCTCTTACGTGAAAATAAGCACGGAGCTTATGGAACAGAAACTGCCTTACAGTGAAATTATGAATCTGCTTACAAACGACCTCGAAAACAAAACTTTAAGAGAAACATTAAAGCAGATAAATAACGATTTAAAGCAGGGGGCAGACAGCCAGGCGACATTTCTAAAGTACGAATCTGTATTCGGCAAGTTTACAGCTTATATGCTCGGTCTTGCTTCAAAAAGCGGTAATATGACGGAGATATACAGAGCTACCTCAAAATTTCTTGAAAGGCAGATGGAGTTCCGTAAGAGTATGCGAAGCGCGCTTATTACTCCTATGATTACATTGTTCGTATTATTTTTAGCTGTTCTTTTTTATGTTGCATATATTTTCCCGGAAACTGCAAGAATGTTTAAAAAATTCGATATTGAACTGCCTCCTATGACGGCTTTCACGCTTGCTTTCTCGGATTTTTTGGTTGCTAACTGGATTGTAATTGCCTTTCTCTGCATTGTACCCCCTATCATTTTTTGGCGATGGGCTGTTTCAAAAAGCGGAAAACTAATTGTTGACCGATATATGCTGAAACTGCCGATTATAGGTTCTCTTGTGCATAAAACAACAATAGAAGTATTTTGCCGAGTATTTTATACATTATATACCGGATCTGCAGAAAGTATCGAACCTATAAGAATAGCTGCAGAGGCTTCGGGCAATGCATATTTCGAAAAACAGATAAAAGAGGTTGCCATACCGCTTATGATTAAGAAAGGTATAGGAGTTACAGATGCTTTTACTGCAAGCGGGGTTTTTACCGAAACAGCATTATCAAGGTTCCATTCGGGGGAAGAATCGGGCACAATTAAAAATACCGCTAAACAATTGGCGGATTATTACGAAAGTGAAACTGTGTTTCGTTTAAAAAATATAATTGAATTAATTCAGGTTGGTATTGCTATGATAATTATGATAGTTATGATTGCTCTTACGCTTGTATCTGCAGAAACTGCGGTTATCAGTCCAAAAAATCCGATGCTTAAATAAAGGAAGTATTAAGAATTATGATTGAATCACAGCAGGAAATGATTGATAAAATCGGTTATCTGCTCCTTAAAAAGGGAATAATCGACGCTAAAATTCTAGATAAGGCTCTTCAGATTAAAAGGGAAGACCAGAACGGATTAAAGCGCAACCTTGCACAGATACTTGTTCAGGAGCTTAAGTTCGATCACGATACAATCTTCCGCGAAGTGGCGCTGCTTTATGCATTCAAGGAAATAAATTTTAAAATTGAAGATATACCCGAAGATAAAAGAGAAGTAATACGCAGTATGATAAACGGACAGGGCGAAGATGTAAAAAATCTTTTGCTTGAAAGCAAGATACTGCCGTTAAGATACGATGATAAATTTAAAGATAAAATAGTTTTTGCCGCTGTTGATCCCACAAGCAAGGATATCATAAAAGTTGCTCACGCTTTTAACACACGCAAGTATGAAATAAATTATTTAAAAAAAGCAGATTACGATAAAGCTATTGAAATTTTAGTTCCTCCGGAAAATAAGTTTCTTACGGATTTACAGAATTTCAAGGAAGAAATCAGTATGGAAATACTTGATGAATCTTCCAGCATAGATGAAGAGCAGCTTAATGCGGAAATTAATAAAAGCGCGCTTATAAACCTTATTGAAGGCGCATTGGTGGACGGAGTGCGCAGAGGAGTGAGCGATATCCATTTTATTCCTAAAAACGGCAACCGTACTGAAATACATTTCCGGCAGGACGGCAAGCTGCAGTTATGGAAAACTCAGACAAACACTCTTCCCGAAGCAGTGATGGCTGTTGTAAAAGACAGATCGAAGGGAATGGACCGTTTTGAAAGAGAAATGGCTCAGGACGGTTATATTCAGAGGAATATCGACGGCAGGGTAATCCGTTTCCGTGTGTCTGTTCTGCCCGTTGTAGGTACAGAGGTTAAGCATAAATTTGAAAGCATTGTAATAAGAATTCTTGACGACAGCAAAATCATAACAGACTTGGATAAACTTGGTCTTATCGGTTACGGAAGAAAAGTATTCGAAAAAGCTATCCGCCAGCCTCAGGGAATGGTTATTATGACAGGTCCTACAGGAAGCGGTAAAAGCACTACGCTTGTTGCCGCATTGTATCAGGTTATAAATCCTACAAAAAACGTTTTAACTGTAGAAGACCCTGTGGAATATGTTATTGAAGGCGCCCGCCAGCTTAAAATCGGTCATAAAATGAATTTCGAGCAGGCAATCCGTTCAATATTGCGTCACGACCCCGATATAGTTCTTGTAGGTGAGATGCGCGATAAGGAAACAGCAGAAACTGCTATTAAACTTGCAAATACCGGTCACTTAACATTTTCCACGCTTCACACAAACGATGCCCCCAGCGCGGTTGCGCGTTTATTTAAAATGGGTGTGGAGCCTTTTCTTATTGCTTACGCTATAAATCTTATTGTTGCGCAAAGACTATTAAGGCGTTTATGCCCTATTTGCAAAAAGAGAGTTGAAGAATACGACGGGGAATATTTTAAATCCCTTAATTTAGATGTAGAAGAATGGAAACAGTACGAAATATTTGAACCTGTTGGGTGCTCGAAATGCCATAATACCGGCTACAAAGGGCGTCTTGCCATACACGAATCATTATATTTTACAAAAGATATACGCGAAATAATAGTGCGTTCCGGTGAAGAAGTCGATGAAGAAAAAATAAGGATTCAGGCCAAAAAAGACGGCACTTTGAACCTGAGAGAGAGCGGTTTGGAAAAAGTGCGTCTCGGTATGACTTCCATAGCTGAGGTAGTTGCCGGAACAACAGATGATTAACTTTTGAAAATTTTATTTGACAAAGTATAAAAGATTTAGTTATTTTTCAGTTATGGTGATAAATTTAAGTAATATCTTTGTCTCATTTTCTAACTTGGTACTAAACTTATGATTAATGAAGCCAAGCTTATTCTTTCGACATTTGCAAAACGAATTCCTCCCACAGTTTTTGGTCCGGAAAGGGTAAATGTTATAGTAAGCAATTTTTCGGAATTAAAAGCAGAGCATAAACTGCTTCTGCACGATTTAATGAATTACATTCTCACTCTGATGGTCGAACGGCAGGCATCGGACGTTGAAATTGGCGGTCACGGCTGCGAAAATTACGTGTGGTTCCGTATTTTCGGCAAAAAGGAACGCGTTAAGGATCTTCCTGATTTTACCGCTGATGAAGCTTCGGTTCTTATTGTAAGTTTGTTGAACAGCAATCAGACCAAACTTATCCTCGAAAAAAGAAATATCGATTTCAGCTACACCTTCCGCTACGAAGCCGAAAATAAAAATATACGTTTCCGTGCCGATGCATATTTCGATCTCGATTCTCTCGCGCTGAATATGCGTGCAATCAACACCGAAATACGTCCTGTTGAATCCCTCGGGTTTCATGCAAACGCTATCCGCACAATGAATCATAATTACATTAAATTCGGACTTTCGCTTATTACAGGAATTACCGGTTCAGGTAAATCATCCACTTTGGATTCAATTGTCGATTTTCATAATAAATTCGATCCTGCTCACGTTATTATAATAGCTGCTCCTATTGAATATGTGCATAATTCAAGAGCCTGCATTATCAGGCACAGGGAAGTGGGCAGGGACGTTCTTTCGTTTAAGGAAGGCGTTATTCAGGCATTGCGCCAGGACCCTGATATTATAATTATCGGTGAAATGAGAGATCCCGATACAATTATGGCTGCTCTGGAAGTTACTGATACGGGTCATAAAGTGTTTTCAACTCTCCACACATCTTCTGCGGTTGAATCAATCGACCGTATTATTGCTGAAGTTGATACCAACGAGCAGGATCGTGTGCGTCTCAGGTTAGCGGATGTGTTGATTTCGGTTGTGTCGCAGAAACTTGTGCCGAGTCTTGATGGAAAACGGGTACTTGCAAAAGAAGTGTTGCTTGTAACTCCGAGCGTTCAGGCAGCCATTAAAAACAATAATACAAGCGAAATTTATATGATGATTAATCAGGGCGGACCCCAGGGTATGGTAACAATGGAGCAGGATCTGCTCAGATTGTTCCAGCAGCGCTCAATCTCAAGAGAAAATGCAATAGCATATTCCAATAATAAAAACAGAATGTTACAATTACTTAAAGCGGTATAAAAAATATGAAGCCATTAATTTGTGTTTACTGTGAAGGAAACGATACAAAAGTATCTGTGGTGTCTTCCGAAGGATCAGAAATAAGAGTGCTTAAAACAATTTCACTCAGCGGTAAAGTAACAGGCAAAGGAGATTTCGATTCGGGAGCGTCAGTTGACTTGGACGGGCTTTCCGGCGATATTTCGTTTGAAAAAGGTGATTCCGGAGCTTTAACGTCAACAGATTCGTCGGATGTAAGTCTGCTTGCCGCCGGTCTTAACGAATTTAAACTGCCTATGTGCGAATTTGCATTGGTAGTTTCGGAACCGGTTTTAAATTATCATATTTTCGAAGGAGTAACTTCGGATGAAAAAAAGAAAACTATTGAAATTATATGCAATGACTTAAAAAGTTCAAAAGGCATAATTGTTGATCCTGAATCAATTGATTATACAGAGCTGATTGATAAGTCGCTGCTTACGGGTTTTATCGAGCACGATATTCAGGCTTTTAATCTTATACAGTCTCTTGCAAGTTATCATGGCAAAAGATTTTATAAAATTAACACTATTAAAAGCGCTGATATTGCTCTTGCTCATTATGTTGCAAAAAATAACGAGTTTTTCCCCGAAGATTTCAGTCTTGTGCTTTATACGGCAAAAGAATACAGCAAACTTATCTTTCTTGAAGGAAGTAAATTAAAACATTTAGGACCTACTCTGGATATAGGTACTCAGAATATTCATACTTACGATGTTTATTTTTCAAAAATCCTCCTTGAAATGGAAAACGGCGGAGTTCCGCGCCTCGATAATATTGTAATCTGCGGCGAAGATAATTCCGAAAATCTTATACTTTCCTTTTACGGCGCTTTTCCCGAAGCAAATGTTATTGAACTAGGGTTCGATAAACTGAAACTGTCAGCCTTGAATGATGACGACAAATCGACAGTATCTGCTTTTACAATACCTGTTGCCGCAGCGGTTGAATATTTCGACGAGCAGGCTAACACGGTAAAAGGATTTAACATTCTTCCTAAGTACATTAAAGAAAATCAGAAACCTTTCCAGCTGGGATGGCATACAATTGTTGTTATGGCACTGCTGCCGCTGGTTGTTTTGTTTCTTACAATGAAATATCTGAATAACAGCCAGGAAATTTCCGATCTCGAAAGAGAATTGAATATTAAAAAGCAGGAAAAAATAAGGAATCAGGAACTTCTTTCGCAGATTGATGAAGTAAATCAGAAAATTGAAAACTTCGGAAAAACCCAGTCTATATTGGATTCAGCCTCTGCCGGAGCCGAAGTATGGAGCAAAACTGCCGAAAGAATCGCATCATTTATGGAAAGAAGAAGAAACTTCTGGATTACAAAACTTGAAACATCAGGCAAAGATATAAACATTGACGGATATTCGCAATCGCGAAGCGTTTTGACTGAATTTGCTGACTATAACAGCTCTTCGCTGCTTAAAAGCATTTTATACGAGCCGTTGCGCGAAGAAAGCGCTTATGCTTTCAGCCTAAATTTTAAACTAACTAACGATTCGGTGGACTGATATGAACCGTAAACTAAAAAATACTTTGATATTCCTTGGATTGCTGATTTTAGCATTGGTAATCGGTCTTATTCCTATATACTTGCAGGGTCAGAAGATTGACGACAAGGAAAAAGAGCTTGAACAATACAGACGCCAGGAATATAATACGGACGAACTAACTTTGCAGCTTGAACAGCTTAAAGTTGAATTTTCCAAGCTGGATTCAATCCTTTCATCAAGGAAATTCAACATCCCTGTAAATTTATCGCAATCGCGTTTTTATGATTTTATTACTAAAGTGAGCTTTAATTTTTCACCTCAGTCTTATGTTAACCAAGAGTTTGTTTCTGTTGAAAAAAAGGAGCATTTCAGCATATATAACTACAGACTTACAGGCGTTGCTTATTTTAATGATGTTTACAAGCTGCTGTATGCAATTGAACAGAGCAAAGAGCTTAAAAAAGTGTCATCTGTTTCGCTTGCAAATTACGTTAAAGTTGATGATGAAGGAATACCTTATTATCTGGTAAATTTCTCGCTTGATATACAGGTGCTCAATTCCGATAACGACAGATTCGCATCATCAAATTTTAAGGAAAACAAGCTTGTCCCGAACCAGATTTATGATGTATTCTATCCGCAGATACGGAACGAGATTCCGCCGAATGTTGATAATCTTCTCGATGTTCAAAGCGCCCAGCTTCTTGCGTTAATTCCTGACGGAGCATTTTTAGCGGATGCAAAGGGAAATACATATCTTCTTTGGGACGGTGATGAAGTTTACCTCGGACACTTAACAGATATCGATTACGACCGAAATCAGGTGAATTTTATACTGAATAAAGGCGGTATTATCGAAAGAGTTTCATTGAAACTTGAAAACAAACAATTGGAAAAAACAAACAAAAAAAAATAAAGAGTGAATAATATGAAACGATTAATTGTACTATTATTACTGGCGGTTTTCATTTCACCTGTATCCGCTCAGAGATTGTTGGAAAAAACATTAAGCGGTTATACAAATCCCGAGGAAATTGTAAGTCTGTCGCAGAATCTTCCTTTTGATAATGCTATAGAGGTATTAAGCCAGATAAGCGAAAAATTAAAAGGTAAGAAAATTGTTTCAACGGCAAATTTTACAAGCCCGATAGGTATTGAAATTACAAAAATGCCATATGAAAAAGCATTGCTTCTTATTGTTCAGTATAATAACCTTGAATATGAAGAAACGCCTAATGTAATTGTTGTTAGAAGCAAAAACGATCCTACAAAGGGACTGGAAGATGATGTTTATGCGGATATTAATACAAAGGAAGTTAAAATATCGGCTCTTTTCTTCGAAGCAAATATAACAGATATGCAGGAACGCGGAATCAATTGGAAGTTTCTCCTGCAGGGTGAAGGTTTTTCTGTAGGGAATGAACTTAAAACATTTTTAACAGGACAAGTTGAAGGGGGAACTAAAACCCAAAGTGAAACACCTCCAGATAACCAAACTTCAGGGAATAGCGATTTTGAAATGGGAGATTACGACGGCACTTTAAGCGGCGCGTTTAAGTTTTTTGAAACAAACAATCTTGGCGAAGTTGTTGCAAGACCCAATATAAGCGTAAGGGACAAACAGAAAGGACGTATCCAGATTGGCTCCGACTGGTCAATCAAACAGCGTGATTTTTCGGGCAACGTTACAGACGTATTTATTTCCACAGGTACAATTATAGAAGTTGTTCCTTACATTTATAATGAAGACGGCACGGATTATGTCTTACTTAAATTAATGGTTGAAAGAAGCTCGGGTTTGCCGGATGCTATCAGCACTGAAATTAAAAAGACTACTGCAACAACAGATGTTTTAATGCTTAACGGCGAGGAAATTGTTATAGGAGGTTTGTTTGTAAACGAAACAGCAACATCGCGCAGAGGTATTCCTATTTTGAAAGACCTTCCATGGTGGGTTTTCGGTATCAAGTATTTAACAGGATACAACTCGGAAACTGTTATAAAGAAAGAAGTTATAATTTTAGTTAAGACAGAAATAGTTCCTTCGTTGAAAGAAAGAGTTAATCAGAAACAGGAAGATTTGATCAATAAGGAAATACTTGAAAACAGGCAATATTTAAGAGAACACGGAAGTAAAAAAACAAACGAATAGGAGATACGGATGCATTCTGTTTTAATTGTTGACGACGATATAAATCTTTGCACAGTGCTTTCTGAAGAGTTGAATGAAGAAGGATTCAACACAACTTACGTTACCAGCGCGGCAGAAGCAGTTGAGTATATGCAGAAAGGCAATAATGTGGATTTGATATTGCTCGATTTGAAGATGCCGCAGCACGACGGTTTCTTTGTGTTGAAAAACCTGAAGCAGATTGGCATTGATACAAAAGTAATTGTGCTTACCGCTTATGCAGATGTGCGAAGCGCAATAGATTCCGCCAGACTCGGGGCAATTGATTTTATTAACAAGCCTTATGATCTGGATGAACTTATAATTACTATGCGAAAGGTTCTCCAAAAAGAAGAAAATGAAGATTAATGCAAAGCTGTGACTAATTACATTTTCCATTGTTTGTGTAATATCAATAGTAACAGCTTTTATTTATTTTTCTCTTACGGTTAACTTACTTGAACAGCAGCAAATAAAGGGGCTTAAAACCCAGAAAACAAATCTTTCCTATTCTCTGCGGCAAATCATTTCCGAAATGGATTTGAATATCTACGAAACAGTTTCAGAAAAAAAGGACATTCTGAAACTTAATATCGACAGCTCGGCAATAGATTTTCTTTTTACATTCCAGTCCGATTCCGATAAAAAGTTTAATGTTTTTTTAGCAAAAGATAAGTATAAAAATATTACGCCTCAGTCTGATTTTAATAAATTCAAATCGAATAACCCGAATATTCTGATAAACTATTATGATTTGGGCGAAGGCGGAATGGTTTATTATGGAAAGCTTATAAACACAGAACTTTTAAAGAAATTAACGAATGATGATAAAATAGGAATCATATTATTAAGTGCGAAAAAAGTTATTGCTGCTTCTAATGATACAAATAATAATGCCAATCTCTCCTACAATCTAAAATTGCATCTTGCGGATAAGAATGAAATTACAAAGATAGAAACCAGTAATGAAGATAATTATTTTATTACATATGAACCGGACAATATATTTTTTACAGGGAATGATGTAAAGTTTGTTATTCAATTGCAGACAGATGAGATTAACCAGATAACAGGAGTGATGCAGTCAACAATTTTGATAATTGTTATTACAGGCAGTCTTTTATCTTTAATTGCAATATTGCTTTTTACTTACAGGATGCGAAAACAGATTCAATTAATGAACAAGGTTGTAAGCAAGGTAAAAAGCGGTGATTTTTCGGAAACAGTTCAGGTAATTACAAAAGATGAGATTGGAACATTTGCATTAACATTGAATGCAATGCTTAAGGAAATTCATCAAAGAGAAGATGAGGAAAAAAAATACACCGATTTTCTAAGAATCATAAACACTCATACCGAAATTGATGAACTTGCAGAGGTAGCAATAAAAAATATAAGCAGTTCGTTAAACTGTAATTACGGATTGCTCTATTTAATTGAAAATAAAGAAATTAAAAGAATATTTTCGTACGGTATTGATGCCGCTAAAATAAAAGACGCCTCGAATATTAACTATTTGCATAAAGCAATTTCGGGAAAAGAAATTATCGACGTAGATTTAGCAGAAAAAGCCGTAATATTAAACTCAGGGCTCTTCTCTGTTGAAATTAAGAACATCATCGTTTTTCCGGTTATTTTCGGCGGAAAAGTTATAGCTGCAATAGAGATAGCCTCTTCCGGAAAAATTAAAAGAATCCAGTATCTCAATAATATTCTTGACCAATTGGCAATTGGTTTGGCAAACGCAATTGCTTATAAAAAACTGGAGACTTATGTTCATGATTTAAAGAATCTGAATGAGGAATATCAAAAACAGAATGAACAAATCCGTTACAAGAACCAGGAATTGATAGAATTGCATACTACTCTTCAGAAAAAGGCTGCCGAGCTCGAAACTGAGAGAGTAAAAGCAGTTGAACTGACCAGATTAAAATCCGAATTTTTAGCGAGCATGAGCCACGAACTTCGCACACCGTTAAATTCAATTCTCGGTTTGTCGGAATTATTGCTGCAGCGTAAAACTCCCGTTAAGGATAGTCAGAATGATCTCAATCTTATTTTAAAAAACGGAAAATTACTTTTGGCGCTGATAAGCAACATTCTCGAATTTTCGAAAATTGAAGCAGGAAAAACTGAAATTAAAAATGAAAACGTGTTTGTCTATTCGCTGCTGAATGAAATATTTGATTTGATTAGTCCTTTAGCAAAACAGAAAAAATTAAATTTCACTTTGGAAAACAATATATCAAAAGAATTTTGTTTCAATACGGATAAAGAAAAAATAATACAGATCCTTTTGAATATTTTAAGCAATGCAATAAAGTTTACAGAATCGGGTTATATTAAACTGACAGCAGCTTTGAATCAGAAAAATCAGATTCAATTTGAAATTATTGATACTGGAATCGGGATATCGGAAGAAGACCAGAAGAAAATATTTGATGAGTTCCGGCAGTTGGAAGGCGGGTTAACGAGGAAATACGGTGGTACCGGACTTGGGCTTTCGATTGCAAAAAAATACATCGATCTTTTAGGCGGCAAAATAGCTGTGGAAAGTGAAAAGGGAGTCGGTTCAATATTTACGATAACTTTACCTGTTGATATTGAAAATTACAGTGAAAAAATCAAAGAAAAGCTTGATACTCCGAAAGAGAAAAAAGCAGTTATACTATATTCGGATAACCAAATGATTTGTGATGTTATAAGTGAATATTTCAAATTAAATGATATTACTGTTAAAAGTGTTGATAATGAAAATAAACTGCAAGAAAGCATTATAAACGACAAACCTATTGGGGTAATTATAAATTCTGTTTTATCGGGAAAGCAGACCTGGACAGTATTGAAAGAGATAATTAAACAGAACAAAGATTCCGATCTGCCTATTATTGCAGCATTGTTTGATGCAGAAAGCAATTTAGGTTATGCATTAAATATATATAACTATTTAACCGAGACTGAATTTGTAAATAATACTTCAACAATAATTAAGAAAATTGAAAAACATCATAATATTAAAATCAACAAAATTGCTTTTTTAACCGATAAAAATGAAAGTGAAAAAATTGATATAACGGATAATTATGATATTATAAATATACAGCCCGCTCAGTCTATGCCGGCTGACATAATTACTAATCAAATTGATTTGATTGTGTTGAAATTGGCTTTAGAAAATTATCAGCTGGCACCGGAAATAATCGGGGATATTAAAGAAAATAAAAGCACCCGGAACATTCCGGTAATTGCTTTAATTGATGAAGACTTGAATGAAAATGACGGAAATGCTTTAAATACAAGTTTGCATATTGTTTTACAAAACGAAAAACATCACCCTTTGGATGTGCTGAACTTCATACGAAAACGTCTGCAAATTTCGTATAATCCCAGAACATTAAATAGTCTTTTTAAGGAAGAAAATTATATCATTACGGATGAGGATTTCACTAAGAAAAAAATATTGATTGTGGATGATGATAACGACACGCTTTACACTATCGGCGAAATAGTAAAAGATATGGGATACGAAGTTGTATTTGCAAGAAACGGACTTGAATGCATATCCCAGCAGCGTAAAGAACAGCCGGACTTGATTCTGCTTGATATTATGATGCCGCAAATGGATGGATTTGAAACAATTAAAAGAATCCGTAAAATTTATGATGTTGATAAATTACCCGTTGTTGCGTTAACAGCTTATGTAATGCTGGAGAATAAAGAAATTATTCATAAAAACGGATTTAATGATTTAATTACTAAACCGATAAAAAGACAGGAAATTGAATTTAAATTAAAAAAAATATTTTCTGCAGGAATTAAATGAAAAAAATACTGGTAATTGATGATCAGCCCGATAATGTTTTTATATTGCAGGACAGGTTGGAACACGAGGGATTTGAAGCAATATCGGCTTACGACGGGCAGACGGGGATACGAAAAGCAATTGATGAACAGCCCGATTTAATTTTACTTGATGTTATGATGCCCGGAATGTCTGGTTTTGAAGTCTGCCAAAAACTTATTTCGATGGAAGATACGAGAAATATTCCTATACTGCTTGTTACAGCGCTTACAAGCGCCGAAGATATTAAACAAGGTTTAGCTGTAGGTGCCTTCGATTACATTAAGAAACCTTTCAATAAGACTGAATTAATGGCGAGAATTAATTCGGCATTAAAATTCAGCGAAACAAAAAAACTTCTTATTGAATATGAAAAAGTGAAAACATTTGCTGCAACAATTGTTACTGCAAATCACGAAATTAAGCAGCCTTTAACTTTAATAAACCTTTCAATTGCTGCAATCAGGAGGGAGCTTAACAAGGAAGAAGTAAGCAAAGAAGGAATAAGCAAACGCATTCAGTTTATTGAAAAAGCATCAAAGGATATCATTGAAATTTTAGATCAGCTAAGCTCGATTAGAAGGCCGGTTTTTGTTGATTATGTAAATGATACAAAAATGGTGGATATTAAAAATATCGGGGAAGATTCTAGTCCAGCAGCGAACTGATTAAGCTTAACATATTAGGGAAGTTATAAGGTTTATTCAATATTGCATCTATTTTCAGTTTCGAATAATCAATTTGGTTAATTGAGGGTGAACCGGAAGCCAAAATTACCGGTAAATCCGATTTAAGTTTTTCGCGAATTCTTTTGATGCATTCTACACCGTCAATATCTGGCATTTTACGATCAATAATCAACAGATTGATGTTGGGGTTTTCATTAAGAATGTCTAGAGCTTCTTTTCCGTTGGAGGCTTCTATTACATTATATTGATAAGATTCTATCAAATCTTTCAGTAATTCACGGAGCATTACTTCGTCTTCTGCAATCAATATAGTCTTGTCTTTGTTATTGATTTTTTGTTTTGTTTCAGTTTGAACACAAGGAAGATAAATTGAAAAAGCAGTACCTTTGCCTTTTTCACTCTCAACAAATATTTTCCCGTCGTGTTCTTCAATGCTTCTTTTTACAATACTTAAACCAAGCCCCGATTTCCTTTTTCTGTTTTTGGTAGAAAAATTTATTTCAAAAATCTTATTTATTGTATCGGCAGACATTCCGCAGCCGTTATCTTTAATAATAATTTCAGCAAAATTATTCTTTGTATCAATTTGTAAGTATTGTTTTATATAGTTCGGATTTTTTACAGATGAAGTTATCAAAATTTCACCTTTGTCTTCGATAGCTTCAACAGCATTAAGCACTATGTTAAAAATGCTGCGGTAAAGGTCGTTAGGATTGCCGTAGATATAAATTTGTTCAGCGTCGTTAAGTAAGTTGAAAATAACATTTTTATCAGCAGTATGAGTAATTGCCTCAATAACTTCCTTGATTACAGCAAGAATATCAAACTCGGTTTTAACTATTGATGCTTTGTTGTTGGAAAGCAATTCTCTTGTAATTTCGGCAGCCCTGAAAGTGCATTTTTCAATGTTTTCAATGAGGGCTTTACCGTCGGGTTGCACAAGTTTTTTAGTTTTGATAAGGGACAGGCTGTTGTTTACGCTGGTTAAAATGTTATTAAAATCGTGCGCAATAGAATGTAATTTAGTTTGATCGGGCAGTGTGCCTTTGCTACAGTTTACGTGTATGAAGAAGCCAGTAAGGTTTTTATTCTCGAACACTTTGGAAATGGAAACAAATAAATTTGCGCTGCCGATGTTGTAATTTCGCGTGTTTTCTTTAAAATTAAGGTCACAAGAAAAAATTGCTTTTTTGTTTTTAACACTAAGCTTGCGGAATTGTAAATTTTCGAAAATTACTTCATTAGAAACCGAAATAAAAGTAACAGGCGCAGCTATCTGATCAAAAAAATACTTAAAATTATTGCCGCTTAATAATTGATGAATATTTGAATTTTCAATAATCACTTCAGGTTGTATTTTTTTATCTTGGTATATAATGTTTTTTGGCTGATTCCTAAAGCACGTGCTGTGTTTTCGCGGTTCCAGTCGTTTTGAACAAGTGAATTGTGTATCAGTATTTTTTCTGTTTCCTCTAAAGATAATGCAGGATTCATAACGTTTTCCGAAAAAATAGGATTTCTGTCCTGTTCTTTAGGCAGGCTTAAATCTTTAGCCTTAATAATATTGCCGTCCGAAAAAATAATTGCCCGCTCAATAATGTGACTCAGTTCACGCACATTTCCGGGAAAATCATATTTCATAAGCATATCTTTAGCTTCGTCCGATAAGACTTTAGGTGTGCGGACGGGTGATTTTTTTTCAAGAAAATATTCAGCTAAAAGAATAATGTCAGTATCCCGTTCGTGCAGAGGCGGAATTGTAAGTGTAATAACATTAAGTCTGAATAACAAATCGCGCCGGAAGTTTTTCTTTTCCGACTCTTCCATCAGATTTTTATTTGTAGCTCCAATTACTCTTACATTTGAATTTATAGTGTTTACACCGCCTATTCTGCGGAACTCTCCATTTTCAAGAAATCTTAAAAGCTTAGGCTGTAAAGTAAGGCTCAATTCTCCTATTTCATCTAAAAATAAAGTGCCTCCGTCAGCTATTTCAACAAGTCCTTGTTTTGAAGTTTTTGCATCGGTAAAAGCGCCTTTTTCGTAGCCGAATAATTCGCTTTCAATAAGCTGATCGGGCAAAGAGGCACAATTTATTGCTACAAACGGTTTTTCGGAACGCGGCGAGCATTTGTGAATATATTCCGAAAATAATTCCTTACCGGTGCCGGTTTCTCCTTGAAGAAGAATATTAGAGTCGGATATTGCAGCTTTCTCGGCTAAATTTATTACTTCCTTAATTTTTTTGCTTTGACCGATTATACTGCTGGCAGAATTTTTATTTACTTTAGTTTCAAGAATTTTATTCTGGACCACAAGATTTTGATGTTCAAGAGCTCTTTCTATTATAACTAACAGTTGATCGAACTGATATGGTTTTGTAATAAAATCATAAGCTCCCAGTTTTATGCACTCAATAGCGGTACGGATCTCAGTTTTTGCGGTTAAAACGATAACTTGCAAGGCAGGACAATTTGTTTTTACAAACTCAAGAACAGCTTCGCCTGATACCTCACGCATTTCAAGATCGAGCAGCAAAATATCGTATTTTTGTTTTTTGATTTTGTTTATGGCGTCGTTTCCGTCGTAAACATTATCAACTAAAAAACCTTCATTTATAAGCTCTTCTTTAAGCAAATAACAGAGAGTTTCATCGTCATCAGCAATAAGAATTCTGCTATTTCTAATCATAGATACATACTATCGTTTAATATGTTAATATAACAAAAATCAAGACAAAACTACAAACAATGAACAATATAAAGTTTAAATACTATTTAAAGAAATTAGAATTTTTCGATAATACATCAGATTTGAAAAAATGTTTAAAATTGTTAGTTTTGAATCTGTAATTCTTAATGCATTTATTTGCAGGAAACATAAATGGCAAAAATACTAGTTGTTGACGACGATCCTAATGTGAATATGTTTATCAGCAGATTGTTGATAAAAAAATTCAATTGCAATGTTGTTAGTGCAAGCAACGGTTTAGAAGCTTTATCAAAATTGAAAGAAGAAGAGCCGGATGTAATATTTTTAGATGTTACAATGCCTGTTATGAATGGCATTGAAACTCTGGAAGCAATTAAAGCTGATAAAAAATTCAGTAAAATGCCTGTAATTATGCTTACTGCAGTAAGTGAGCGGCAGGTAATAGAAAAAGTTATGGGGATGGGTGTTCTCGACTATATTCTTAAACCTCTTATTTATGATGCAGCTTATAACAGAATTAAAGAAATATTTGATGCTATCAGAAAGATGAAAAAAGACGAAGAGGAAATTCTTAAAAAAATTGGAACTGCCGAACTTAACAAAGAAAAAATACTAATTGTAGATAAAGACAAAGAATTTAGGACTGTTTTTGCCAACGAAATGAAAAGCAGCTATAACGTTATTGAGGCTGAAACTGGAGCCGAGGGGCTGAAGCTATTTATGAATGAGCTGCCGTCAATTGTTTATTTAGGCGAAAACCTGCCTTTGTTAAATGAAAAACTTTTGGCGCAAAAAATAAGGACAATTAAAAATAAAGAGGAAGTAACTTTATACACTGTGCGCGAAAATCCTATTTTAAATGAAGAGGAAAAAATACTATTCGATTATGTTATCAAAAAAGATAAAGACAACATAGAAGTTTTTGGAAAAAATTAAAAAATGAAAAATAATTTCTTGCCTTTTTTTGATAAAAATACTAACTTTGAAGTCTAAAAAAATGGGCGCATAGCTCAGTGGTAGAGCATCTGCCTTTTAAGCAGAGGGTCGGTGGTTCGAAACCACCTGCGCTCACAAAAAGCCTGATTATAAATCAGGCTTTTTGTATTTAGGGCAATATAAAATTTACGAATTATGGAAAGTTAGAGTGAAAGCGGTACCTATATTTTTTGTGCTTTCTACAGAAATACTGGCATTATTCAAGTCGCAGTATTTTTTCACAAGAGCCAATCCGAGTCCGTTCCCTTCAAATTTACGGCAGTAGCCTTGTTCTTCTTGCGAAAAAGGTTCAAATAAATGCGGAATATAATCTGGTGAAATACCGATTCCTGTATCCTTTATTGTTGCAACTAATTTTTTATATTTATCACGCGTAATTGTTATCAATACACCGCCCATTTTTGTGTATTTAATTGCATTATCAATAAGATTTTTAAAAATCTGGGTGAGTGTATAAATATCGGCAAATACATCGGTATTATTGATATTGCATTCGAAATTAAGACTGATATGTTTTTCATCTGCCTGTGAATGCAATTCGGCAATCACAGGTTTAAGTACCTGCTGAATTAAGTCGGCTTTTGTAGGGATATACTCATAAGTTCCTGAGCGTAATTCCGACATATTTAAAATTAAATCTATTGTACGGATAATCCTTTTACCGGCAAGATTAATAATTTTAAATCCGCTTATTAACTCATCATTCATTTCTTTATCAAGTTCTTCTTGAATTAAACTTGAAAAACTCAATATAGAATTTATTGGCGTTCGTATTTCGTGCGACATTTGAGCAAGAAACTCGGTTTTAAGGCGGCTTGATGTTTCAGCCATTTCTTTTGCTTTATTTAATTCTTTATACAATTGTGCGTTTCTGATTGCAATTGCTGCCTGTCCTGCAAGTATTTCGAAGGTTGAAGTAATTTCACGTAGATTTATCCGGTTTAATCGAGTGCTGTCAACGTATATAACGCCAAGCTTCTTTTCATCAATAATTAAAGGGGAGCATAAAATTGTTTGCAGTGCAAGCCGGAAAATACTTTTACTTGAGGAAAAGTTGACATCGCTTTGAGCGCCTTCAATAAAAATAGATTTTCCTGAACGGAAAACATCTTCAATTACTGTAGTGCTTATATTAAAGCTGCTCTCTTTCAACGTGGTTTCATCAGAATCAAGACCGACTTTATATTCCAGTTCTTCTTTTTCGTTTTTCAGTACAATGAAACCTTTTTGGGAACCGGATAGTTTTATTGCTTGAACCAAAACCAATAAAAGAACATCATCCAGAATAAGAGAGCTGTTTATTTTCTTTACTACATCAAGAATTATTTCAAGATTTTTAACTCTTTGATTGGTATCATTATCTCCGAACGATAAGTTTTTATCTTGATCCAGACTTTTTTTAAATTCTGACAGTTTCATAATGTCATCTATTTTAAGTTAACTAAAAGTTTATAAAAATATTTAGATGGTCTTGTTTTCAATTTTTACATCATGCTGATATTTTTTAATAAAGCATTTATCTTTTCTTCCTGCAATTTAGCACTAATAGACAGATAATAATCGGAAGCTTTTTTCAAATATTTAAATGCTTGTGGAATATTTTGCCATTTAACGTATAAAAGTCCAATTTCATAAGCACTTTCGGCATAATTATACTTGTTTTTAATATCGGAATTTAATCTTAAGCTAGTAAGGAGATGATTTTCGGATAATGAAAAATTATTTAATTCACGTTCAATCATTCCTTTTACTTTATAGACATCTGCTATTGTAAGCTTATCGTTTAAGCGGATTGCCAATTCCATAGCTTTATCTGAATATGCGTTTGCAAATTTATAATCGGCTGTACGGCAATAAACAACGGATTTATTAACATATGCCATCGCAATGCTGATTAAGTAATCATTTTTAAGTCCGGATTGAATGCTTAAATCGAATTCGCCGAGAGCTGTATCGTTATCGTCTTTAAGCGTAAATAAAAGTCCCAAATTGTTTCGAATTTCCGAAATTTTATTTGAATTATCGAGCTGCTGCTGATAAGAAAGCGCTCTGTGAAAATATGTGAGGGCTTCATCAAATTCATTTTGCGAAGCATGAATAATTCCGATGTTGTTGTCAATCAAGCCCAAAAAATATTTATCATTTATTTGATCGATGTATTCACCGCCTTTTTCAAAAGCTTTTTTAGCTTTATTTAAATTTCCTGTATTTAAATACATATTTCCGAGAAGAAGGAAATAATCAGTCAAGCCGATTGAATCTTTATTCGAAAGGAATGTGTTTTTTGCTTTGTTCAAATATTCCAAACATTCTTTCCATTCTGCCTGAAGTACTTTTATCTTTGCAAGATTATAGTAAGAAAATGCAGTATAGCTCTCGTAATAATCGGACTTAACGGGATTAGAAATGATTTTAACGAAAAGATCTTTTGCAAGAGGGAATTCTCCAAGAGAAATGGAAAGTTTGCCTAAGTTGAAAAGAAGATCTGCAAATTTATGTTTTGTTAAATTGTTTGCCCCGAATGTAATTACATTTTCAATTTTAATCCGGCGCGAAATATCAATTTTATGTTCGGGCAAATTTTCGCGGTCAAAAGTCGAATTGTATGCATCAGAATTATTCCGGGCATCGAGCGAGCTGAAAAAATTATAAATATTCTCATCTTTGATATAACAATCAAGTATATCAAGTATTTGTTTGCTGTCGCTGTTAAATGAAAAATCAGTCATTTCCAACCCCCCATCTTGAAAAATGAGGAATTTCAGCCCCGATAATGCTGATGCTCCCATTTTCCTTATCGACTATAATTCTCTTTTTGTTAGCAATTTCATAAAGAGTTTTATTGTCATTTAAATAATAAAAATCAATATTGTCAGTTTCAATACCTTTTAAATTAAGTCCCGCATAAATTAAATTAAGTGACAAAGGCACCTTAAAGTTTACGGGACTTGGATAAAAATCGGCAAATGCAAAATTCTTATCGAATAATAAATCGAAAGTCATATTTCCTTCGAAGGCGCCGGCAGGTATAATCAAATTTCCGGAAATAGCAACTTCGGAATTTGAAGAAGATAGATACTTAAAATGAAAATCAATTGTATCGCCGATATTACCAGTTACAATTTTTGATACTGAAAAAATCTGTTCAGCTTTCAACTTCGAATCCTGTGCAGGCAGACTTAAAAAATTTTTTGTGCTATTTTGGTTAAGCGGTTCAGTTGCAATGGGCATTTCTTTGCAAGCCCACGATATAAATAAGAGTAATAAAACAAAAAAGTAAAGATTTCTCATAAATCCTCCGAATTATTTATTAGTATCGAAGTGTGAAAAGAGGAATAGCGGACAAGTCACTTCATTAAGAACGACTTTGACATATAATTATCGGGGGAAGGGAAAGAAGACTTTAGTTTTTTAATAATTTAAATGAAATCATTACTTCATCATCGTAACGATTAAACTTTCTGAAAGATTTTGCATATCCTACAGAAAATGTGGTTTCGATATTATACCAATGATCAAATATTAAATTTAACTGTATTCCGGCATTTGCAAATGTATTTTGAGAATTAAATTCAGATACAAGCAACTGGCTGAAAATTGAATAATCGATATGTGATAAAAAATGATTAAAGAATGAGAGACTGTAAAACCTTAAAGGTGGAAAGTTGTTTTCCAGCGATAACTTAATAAACTTATGAGAAGAAACAGCATAAGGTTCCACTCCCGGAAAACTGAAAGTCTCGCGGTATTGTTTAACAGGGTCGCAGTCAACCTCACGGTTTCCGAAGCTGCCGAAATAAAACTGAGCAAAAGTTAAATTATTATTGAGGGATTGATATCCGCCGGAAAGTGATAAAATATAAACATTGTGATTTGTTAACCAAGTGTTGAATAAGGAAAGGTTGGAAAATGTGAAAAAAGAGCTAGAATATTTGCCTTTTAACCCGGTAAAACTGCCTGCAACTAAATCAGCTTCTAAACCGCTTTCGTAATCGCAGCTTCCAATGCTTTTTCTTAAGTTTTTATAATTCGTTTTTGTTTGGAAATATAAAATATCAGGGACGGTAACTTTAACAGAATTTTCATTTAGTGAAGAAATTCCTTTGTAAAAAGTGAACTCTGTTTCTTGAATTAATGTGTTCGGATTATCATAAATCCAATAATGTTTATTAAATATTTTAAAAGAAGAACCCTGAAATCCTTTTTTCCTTTTGCTGAATAAATCGTAAAAATTTGTAGGGTTATAGCTGTATTCGAAGCCGTATTTTGTTTTGAATTCATATTTAAGATTAAAATGAACAGATTCCGGTTCCTTCTTACGGGGGGAAATTCCCATCTCTAAAGAAAGATTATGATACAAAAGAGGATCATTAAATTTTGCGAAGAGTCCTAAAACAAATTTATCTTTAAACCCGGAAACAACAGGATTAAAAGATGCAATATTGATATTGCTAAAGCCGCTGTATATTTCGGGAGAACTTGTTCTTAAAGCAGCAGTTTTATTAACAGGTGAAGCAATATTCATAAGAACAGGTTTTTCTTCGAGCAATTTATCGCCCATATAAACAATTGCAGAAAGATTAAGATTAAGATGTTTTTTAATTTTCACAGGCACAAAACCGTCGGTAGTAAATTCAAAAGCGAAAAGACTATCCTGCGAAATTTCTACAGGATTAAATAAGCCGCGGATAGTATGTGTAAGAGCATCTATTTTTTCATTTTCAAGGTTGTACTGATAAATATTCGAAACTCCGTTAACAAAACTATTCCAGTAAATAAATTTTTCGTCAGAGCTCCACGAAGGAAATTCAGGCGAACCGGTTGAAGAAATCTTTTTATACCGGAAACTTTTGGATAAATCTTTGCATCTGCCATAAGCTAAATAATGACTGCCGTCAGGCCGGTGAATAACGGCAGCCAAATAATTGCCGGATGGACTGACAGCCAAGTGAAGTATTTCATCTCCTACTTCAAAAGCTATCAGCGTAAAAAAATCATTATAGGGGAATACCGACCTTACCAGAGCTGCCCTGCCGTCTCTGTGCATAATTCCCCACAACTCCCTTGTCTGCTGCGAAAAAGAAATATTGCCTATCCGGCAATTTTCGAATAGAAGTTTTTTTTTACTTTTCCGGATATCAAAAGAATAAATGTCGCGATATAAATTACTATTGTTTGTTGTATAAAAAAGTTGCTTGTTAATTTGATCGAAAGCTATTGAACTTACCAAATATTTTCCCGGAGTTGGCAGTGAGAGTATAGTTTTTTCGATCTTATCATCTAAATCCATTTCACGGATAGAAGCTAAAGTGCCTGCCTTATGTATAGCGTAATAGATTTTTTGATTATCAGTATCGAAGCAGGGATGAGAAACCCAGCCGGGATTTTTTCCATCAAGAACTGAAATTTCTGTAAGATTATTTTTTGATAATTTTTGGATATTAGAAAGCTGAAAACTCTTTTCATAATCGATATAATTCTGCCAGGCATTATCAAGCGATATATTAAAAGTCTGCTCAAATTTTGAAGAAAAATTTCCGGAAATTTCTTTGCTAGCATACCAATCTAATAATTTTGTTAGATCATATTTTAGAGAAATATATGTTATAAATCTGGTTCCGTACAAATAATAAAGAGATCCTATTAAAAATGAATCATTTTCTGCATAAGCTTCAAGTTCTTTCCAAGCAAGGAAATTTTTATTTTCGTAAACCAGCGAACGAAAATACATTTCCTCGAAACTTCCCATAATTCTGCCGTATCCGCCGCTTAACCAGGTTTCTAAAAATACAGCAATCGCTTCCTGATGCCAACGGGGGCTGAAACGGTTTGGACTGGTTAATAAGCTGTAAAAAATAGTAAGAGGGTTTGATTTTTCGGGAACAGTTTTTTGAAAAACGCTGCGGGCGCTTTCGGTAATTCCAGATGCAAAATCATTTACAAATATATGTACGAGTTCATGATTAAGAAGCCATTCAAGCCTTTCGGTATAAGGAGTATTTTCATAACCTGGTTCTAAAGGTGATAATTCAAGTTTTATATAATTTGCCGGTAAAGTGGCTGCAGCTGCTGAACCGTAGTCGGAGTAGTCGTAAATATGTATAAAAATTTTATCGGATGGTGAATATTTAAATAAATAAGAAAGCCGATGGAAAGCTTTTTCTGCAGAAAGCAAGATATGATCTGATAAACTTTCATGTCGTTGATCATAAATTAAAATGAAATTATTACTTTCAATCTGTTTCCAATCGGCTGCAACTAAATTAAAATAATTATAAAAGAACAACACAAAAAATAAAATCCTCTGTACCATTAACAGCTTTTTAATTAATCTTCAACCTGACTGTTGTTTGTGTTAAAACCCCAGCGGTTTCCTAAATCTTCAACCTGGCTGTTGTTTGTGTTAAAACCCCAGCGGTTTCCTAAATCTTCAACCTGACTGTTGTTTGTGTTAAAACCCCAGCGGTTTCCTAAATCTTCAACCTGACTGTTGTTTGTGTTAAAACCCCAGCGGTTTCCTAAATCTTCAACCTGGCTGTTGTTTGTGTTAAAACCCCAGCGGTTTCCTAAATCTTCAACCTGAGCGTTATTTGAATTTTGGTAAATACTAGCGGTAGGTATAATTTCATTATTTTCTATTTGAATTTCATTGGTTAAAGAATTCATATCCATGTTTGGATTTTGAATTCTTGTTCTTTTAGCAACTTCAACATTGCCTTGTGAAAAAAGATTAATACTAATTGCTAAAAATAGAATAATTGAAGAAACTGTATTTTTCATAAAAAACTCCAAATTTGTGATCTACAGCATACAAACAAGGAATGTACCATAAATTTAATGCAAAAATCGGTTCATTTATAAGTAATTAGAAATATTATTAAGAGGAAAGTGTAAAAATAATTAACAACGAAGTAAATGTGTAAAAATATTTTACACAAACAGGATGTTATAACTTATTCTGTAAAATCTTATCTAAAGTAGGACGGGATAACCCTAATAATTTTGCAGTTTTCGATTTATTGCCATATAAACGCTCAAGGACTTTCCTTACATAAACGGAAGAAAAATCTTGCAAAGTAGTTGAATTATAATCAATTTCGAAGGATAAGAGGCTGTTTTTTGAATTTGAAGAGAATGCAGATTCAATTTCGGGAGTAAGGATATTGAAAAGGAATTTAACATTCAGCTTATCATCGTTTGAAAGCAGTACTGCTCTTTCGATAGCGTTTTTCAGTTCGCGGATGTTTCCCGGCCACAAGTAATTTAAGAGAAATGTTCTCAGCTCTTCAGTTACGGGAAAAACAGGTTTATTGAACTGCTTGCAGGCATTAATAATGAAAAATTCGGAAATCTCAAGAACATCGTTTCCGCGGTCGCGAAGCGGAGGCATATGAATATTAATTGCATTAAGGCGGTGATATAAATCGTTGCGGAACTTTTCTTCAAGTATCAGCTGAGGAAGATTTCTGTTGGTTGCAGAAATAATTCGTGCTTTTATAGGTATATCGTAAGTGCCTCCAAGTCTGCGTATAACCCTGTTATCAATTGCCCGTAAAAGTTTTACCTGCAGACCAAGACTTAAATCGCCTATTTCATCAAGAAAGATTGTACCGTCTTGGGCAAGTTCGAACAAACCTGTTTTTGCAATTTTTGCATCGGTAAAAGCGCCAGGCATATGCCCGAATAATTCAGTTTCCAAAAGATTTGCCGGTAGAGCCGAGCAATTAATATCAATGAAAGGAGATTTATAATTGGGACTTAAATTGTGGATGGCTTTTGCAAGAACTCCTTTCCCGGTTCCGGTTTCACCGGTAATTAAGATGTTTATATTTGGTGTTGCTGCAATCTTTTTCGAAATGTCAAAAACTTCCTGCATCCGCAAAGATTTTCCGATAATATTATAAAAAATCTCTTCTTGTTTTTCTGTAAGGTTTTTATTCCGAAAAATATCCGGGATAAAATTTTCTAAAATCTTTTTAAAGTGACTGCGGAATTTTGGGAGTTCAAAAGGAATAATAAAAATGTTGGGAATATTTAATCTGGCAATATTTGCAATAAAAAACGGATCCTGACTTTCGGTTACAATAATAAGCGGATTTTTGGTTTGTACGGAATATTTAAGAGTTTTCTCAAAAAGATGATCGCTTAAAGAAGTTATTCCCAGAATTATTATTCCTTCTTCGTCAATCAATTTTTCAGTATATACTATTTCCAGAATGCAGTTATTTTTTTTTGTCTGCTTAATTGATAGCTCAACCAGCGAAGTATCCACTTGTCTGGCAACAATAAATATCTTTATACTTTTAGTTTCCATAAAAATATTTTTCCCAGGTTTTTATTTGTTCCGAAACAGAGTATCTCTCTTTTTCATTTAAATATGCTGATTTATCATCATATTCCGTAAACTGTTCGGAAATGTGGTTTATGAGCGAGCGCGTCAATTTAATATATTCGTAAGCCTGATTTTTATTTCCTCTACGAAGATATTCTTCTGCAAGTCTGTGCGTGTATTTCCAAGTATATTCATTGATATTGTTTTCAATAAGTTTTTGATAACCGTTTTCTAGTAACGCCAAAGCTTCGGAGAAATTTTGTCTGTTGTTCATTATTTCCGATTTTATAAAGTCAATTCGTATATTGTCAAGGAAATTCACTTTGCAATGTTCTTTAACAATAGGATTTTCTGTGCATTCATAAAAAAACATATCATCAGTTTCTTTGAGATTAATATATAAAAATCGCAGGATATAAATAAACTCGGAAACAGTTTCCGAATAAAAATATTCATTGCATAAATCAAAAACCTTTTTCTTGTCTATTTCTATTTCGTTATAAAAATCTTCAAGAATGCCGGTTAGTGTTAAATTTTTTTCGTGGTATTGAGGAAGATTTCCGGCGGAGGCAAGTTCTTTGTAAATTTCGGAAGCAAAAATCAGGCGTTTTGAAAGTCCGATTGCAGAATAAAATTTAATTTCGGTAAAATAGAGTTCTGCCAGCTCATTCTTTTCATTGAGAGATGAGAAAATGTTGCGGCATTGTTCAATTTGTTTAAGGGCACTTTTGTATTCGCATATATCAATATTCAGTAAAAGATGATTGTGTTTTACAATGCCCAGTCTTTTTTTATTTCCAGTGATTTCAAAAACCGATTCGGCATTTTGAAAATGTTTTTTAGAGCGGTCTATTTCAAATTTCGATCTGTGGAAAAATCCAAAGTTTGAATTCAGCAAACCGTCTTGGTCTAAATTCCCGATTTCAGTATTTATTTTATAAGCTTCTGTCCATTCGGCCAAAGCAAAATCAAAATTATTCTGCAAAAAATACTGTGTTCCGATATTCTGTTTTATTTGAACATATTTCAGAAGTTCATTCTGCTGTTTATAAAGTTCCATTGAATTTTTAAAAAATAAAACTGCCTGCTCGATATTTTTATAAAAAGAATAATAAATTATTGCTTTTAAATTAAGCAGACGTGCGCGGTTGTAATCTGAAAGATTCTTGTTCAGTAATGAATCGATAAGGTTTTCGGCATCTTTGAATCTGCTGCATTCAAATTCGAGCACGGCTTTTTCAATTAAAATATCTTTTTCAAAATTTTCATCGCATTCAAGCAGAAGTTCATCCATAATATTACGTGCTTTAGCAGTTTCTCCAATCGAAATAAGGCAAGAGGCTTTTAGTTTTTTGATAGTTAAAATGTCATTTTTGGAATAAGGATAATTCAAACAATCGTCAATTTGCAAAATACAGCCGGGTTTATCATCAAGATTAAAAAGAGTAATTGTTTTATCAAACTTAATTTTGTAAACCAAATCTGAATCGAGCGGCATACCCAATAGTTTATCGAGCAGGGAAAGTCTGTACCGGAAAGCAAAAGCGTAAACCGGATCGTTAATTTCTTCATAAATAAGACGCCCGGCATTAGTAAAATCACCGCCAAGGAAATACTGTCTCGAAATTTCCAACCGGCTGATATTTTGCTTTATCTGCTCCATTATGGCGGCAAGTTTTAAGTGTAAAGCGGGTTTATCGGGTATTTGAGAATAAATATAATCCTTAAGATTTTGCGAAACAAATTTAACTCCAGCTTTTTCAGTCTGGCGAAGGATATTTTTCTCAATCAATTTTTTAATTGATTTTCCGGTTTCTGAGGGAGTGAGCGACAAAATTTTATTAAGCCACTGAGGACGCAAATTTGTTTCAGCAGCCGAAAGAATTATTGAAGTAGCTTTATCTTCATCATCAAGTCCGGCAAATTGTGCTGCCGAAAAATGGAAATTATCTTCTTTCAGCGATTCGAGAATTGTTTTATCCGGTTCAAAAATAATCTGACCGTTACGGTAATTTATCATCCCAAAAAAGAAAAGAGCTGATAAGAAATGAAAAATTCTTCCAGGACGCAAATTAGAATATGCAATAATTGTGTGATAAATATCGTCAATCGGAAAATCGGGCGAGAAAGTTTTATTCAGAAAATTATGAATTTCGTTTTCGGAAAATGGATTCAGCTGTTTTACAATTTTCGAATGAAAGTAAGGACCGAATGACCTATAAGCTGAGTTTTCGGTAACAATTATTTTTATGTTGTTAACAAGAAAAACAGGTATAATTTCTAAAAGAATTGAAATAGAAATTTCATCATAAAGATTAAAATCATCAAAAATAATCGTGAAATTCTCTTTTGCTGAAATATGATTAAAAATAGATTTAAGGTCGTTTGCCAGATTTTTAGTGTTGCCGCATAAAACATTTTCAATTAAATCTTTAATTTCCTGAGAGACTGCGTTAAGGATGAAATTTGAATTATAAATCCTTTTAAGAGTCTGCTCCCAAATTGTTTTTCCGGTTTCCGAGTATCCATTATTTATAAGGATAATTTTTTCAAAATTCAGATAAACTTCTTCAACAAGACGCGATTTACCGGAACCTTCGGGTGAATTCAACAAAACAAGGAAATTAGTATTTTTTTTAAAAAGATAATTTTTTATCAGATATGAGAGAATGTCTGTTACAACAAAAACCTTAGGTGGAATCCACTCACTGAAATAACTTTTTTCAATATCAATATTAAGTTCAGTTAAAATTTCCATTGCGTTCGAAAATCTTTCAGCCGGGTCTTTAGCAAGCATTTTTTTTACGGCATTTATCAATCCGGAAGAAAAATTTGTTTTAGGAAAATCCGGATCGGAATTAATATGCGCCTTAAAAAGTTCAAGCTGATCTTTTTTTTCGAAAGGAAATTTTTTGTAAATAATTTTATAGATTAAAACACCGAGAGAATAAATATCTGATCTATGGTCAATAGTCCCGCCAGTCAGTACTTCGGGGGCAAGATATTCGGCTGTGCCCCGTTTTGTAAAAGAAGCTGCGGATTTTGTGTTGCAACAAAGTCCAAAATCTATAAGAAAAAGTCCGGGATTTTCATTGCCGGAAATCAATATATTCTCTGCTTTTAAATCCGAATAGATATAATTTGATTGATGCAGATAAAACAGTGTTTTGCATAAACGCGAAAGAATAAAAATTATTTCGGATTCGGACTTGTCCAGGCAATATTCAAAGATGTTTATTCCTTCGATAAAATCCATTGTGAAAAACATTGAATTGCTTTTAATCGGAAATTTATTGTTTATGTATTCAATATGAACAATACTTCCAAAATCGTAGCATTTAACAATGTTTTTATGAGTGAGATTTTTTAGAATCGAATATTCATCAACAAATGCCAATACTTCTTCATTATCAGCTTCGGGAGGAAGAATTTTCAGGGCGATAAGCGAGTTTAAGTTTACGAGATTTTCAGCAAGGAAAACATGGCTTCTGCCGGAGCCTAATTTTTTAATTATCTTAAATTGCTTGTTTATTATCATAGTTTAAAAGACAAGTCATTAATTTTTTTAGCCGCATTGTTTATTGTAATAACTGTAATAAAAATAATCAGACAAGAAAATCCGCTGATCCACCAGGCATTACTGAGATAAAGCTGTCCCTGATTAATCATTGCCCCCCACGAAGGATAATCAACACCAGAGCCGAAACCCAGATAGCTTAAAGCCGATTCGGTGATAATCACATTAGAAAAAAGGAAAACCAGATTAACAATTACAGGCGCTGCAATAAGGGGAAGAATTTCGTCCTTCAGTATTTTTAATTTTCCTATTCCCAGCATTTGCGATGTGATAATGAAATTTTTATTTTTTAAGGAAATTACTTCGCCGCGGACTATTTTGAATAGGCTCATCCATCCTGTTAATGAAAGTATCAAAATAATGGTGAATAAAGAATTACCCGTAAACGCAGCAATAAAAATTACAAGAAACAGAAGCGGAACGCACAAGAGCGCATCGGCAAATTTATCAAAAACTCTATCGGTAAATCCAGAAAAAATTCCAGCAAGATAACCGAAAACAATTCCGAAAAAAGAAGAAAACAATGTTACAAGAGATGCTATAAAAAGCGAGAGCCGGGTTCCATAAACAATCCGCGAAAAAACATCTCGCCCGAAATTGTCTGTGCCGAGTAAAAAAAACGCTTTCTTAACAGCGAAATATTTATTTTCAAATCTTGTGAATTTTACGCCGTTTTGTGAGGATATCTTTGCAGGTTTTCCTGATATTTCAATTTTCTCGCCGGTATAAATTTCGAAGTAATTATAATCGCGGGTAATTAAAGAAGTCCGGAATTTTGAATTTGTATTGTCCGAATCGGAAATAATCAATAAGGTTTTAGACGATAAGGGGGGCAGAAGCCGGGCTGCTTTCAACTCGTAATGGAAATCGGGATCGGAAGAAACAAACGCCGGGGCGAAAACAAGGAATGAGAAAAGCAGCAGCATTGTCATTTTTAGCAGACTGATTTTCTGTGATAATAACTCCACTTTTCTCAGTACTAAAGATGTAACAAGCATAAGAGGCAGGGCAATTGCAGTAAAAAAATAATCAAAAACATTCCACCTGAACGAATCTGAAAAAATTGAAATTATTATATGATGCAGATTCATATAAAGATCGATGTTCACTAATATAAGCGCGGATGACAAGAAAACAACAAACGTACCGGTCTGCAGAAATAATCCCGTCATTCTATTAAATCTCCTGCAATTCTGCTATCAATAACCGATTTTATAAAATCTGCCGCAATATTCGATAAAATAACGCATAATCCCGAAACGAAAGCGCAGCCGGTTACAAGCGGATAATCACGCTGCAAAATTGAAGTTACTGTAAGCCTTCCCATACCGGGCAAAGCAAAAATAGTTTCGGTAATAAGTGCTCCGCTTAAAAGCATACCAATTTCAATTCCTGCTACAGAAATAAGCGGGAAAACCGAATTTGGCAAAATATGTTTGATAAGTATTCCATTTCTGCTTAAACCGTTCGATTTCAGCAAAAGAGTAAACGGGGCAGAATCTGTCATATCCATATTCTCACGTAAATATCTGTAGAAATATGCTGTCCCGATAATACTTAAAGTCATCACCGGCAGAAAGAGATAATTTATTTTTTCTGCTGCAAAACGGAAATAATTATTTTCTTCCGGATTAAAAGAATTAATTCCTGCAGAAGGGAAAATTTGCAGACAAACGGAAAAAAAAAGTATAAGAAGAACTGCTAAAACATAAGTCGGTACGGAATAAATTATCAAAGAAAATTTGTTGAAAAATATGTCTTGCCAGCAATTTTTTTTCTTGAATGAATAAAGAGATAAAACAATTGAGCCAGCAGTTTGAATGAAAAAAACAATAAAAGCAAACATTAAAGTAAATGGGAAATAATTCATAATTACTTCGAAAACCGGCTGGCGGTAAATGTAGGAAATTCCGAAATTGAGTGAAATTATATTGGCAAGAAACGAAAGGAATTGTTCGTGAAGCGGAGCGTTTAGATTGAAAGAATTGTAAATCTTTTCCGAAAGCTCCGGACTGAATTCGGGCGATACAAACTTGTGAACCGGATTTCCGGGAGCCAGACGAAGAAGCAGAAAAATTAGGCAGATTAAAAAAAATAAAGTGATAATGCCGTTAAAAACTTTTCGGAGCAAAGGGAAAAAGTATTTTTTCATATTATCTAACTTCCCACTCCCAGCATCGCTGCACAGAACCCAGAGAATTCACCTCGGCATTTTTAATTTTGGAACTGTAAACGGAAAAATTATCAATCCAGAATAAAAATGTAACAGGTTGGTTTTCTCTGATGATATTCTGAATTTTATTGTAAATGCGTTTCAATTCAGCCGGGTCGTTTGTCTGCGAAGTTTTATCCAGTAACTGGTCGATCTCTTTATTCATAAAACCAGAAGTGTTTGTTTGATATTTCTTTAAGTCCGAATTCCAGTATGGTTTTATGTGCAGAGGAATAGGGACTTGCCAGCCCGAAATAAAAGCATCCATTTGTCGCGAATACATCTTTTCCAAAAAAACCCCGCGTTCCAAAGGTTCAAGATTAACATTTATGCCGATTTTCTTTAAATCCGATTTAACGATATTTGCTGTATATTCCCGAAGAGGTTTTCCGGTTACAAAATTTAACGTGAACGAAAATTCCTGCCCGCTTTTGTCAAGTATTCCGTTATTGTCGCTGTCTTGCCATCCGGCATTTTTTAAAATTGCTAAAGCTTTTTTGGGATTATACGAAAAATTAGTGCTTTTGCTGTAATTATCTTTGAATATCGGGGAAACAGGTTCATTGGCAACACTTCCTCTGCCAAGCAAGAATTCGTCGAGAATCATCTTTCTGTTTATTCCATAAGTTAGCGCTTTTCTTATGTCTTTGCTGCCGAAATATTTATTGGGTATAACTGAATCTTTTAAAAAAGCTTCTGGACTAACATTATTCCAGCAGATAAAGTCGATATAACGCCCTTGCATTGCCGAAATGTTTAAATCTTTGCGGTTTTCGAATTCGTAAATATCTTCTGTATTAATTTCGGGAAGCACGTCAATCTCGCCGGTTAAAAGCTGATTTTTCCGCGTAAAATATTCCGGAATCACTTTTAATATTATACGCGAAGGAGATAAATCGTTTACAAGAAAGTGGCCTTTTCGCTTTTCGAGCAGAATATATTGATTTCTTTCCCATTTTTTTAATTTGTAAGGACCGGTGCCGCAGCTTTTAAAAATTGCATCCGAAACAGAAATAAGCGAATCGGGGATTCCTTCGAAAATATGTTTTGCAATAATAGGCAAATCAGTTTCAAGCAGCGAGGGATTCGAATTCTTCACAAACTTAAATTTAATTTTTTGCGGTGAAATAATTTCGAAAGTATTTTTTATATCTATCTGCCCGTTTTCGAGCGTGTGAAATTTATCGAACATTCCGAAAAAAGAACTTTGTACAACCGGATTAGAATAAACCGAATAAGTAAAAACAATATCTTCGGGCGAAAAAGCTTTGTCGTCGCTCCATTTTATATCACTGCGCAACGTAAAAACAACTTCATCGCGGCTTTCATTCCATTTCCAATCTTCTGCAAGAAGCGGGTAATCAGTCAGTCCGCCTTTGGCGCTATCCCATTTATGCCCGACAAGACCAAGATTTGTATGCTCAAATAAAATTGATTCGCTTACGCCGAAAGAATAAACCGGCGATGCCGATTGAATATCGGAAGAAATGCCAATTGAAACCAGCCGCGTATCTTTCCCGTCTTTTCCGCACGAAGAGAAAAATATAAGCAGCAAAACAAAAGCAAAATTCTTTTTAATCATTTTTTACAAAGGTTTTGTGGCAGCAAATGATCAAATTAATTTCAAAATTCAGATTGTAAATTATTAAACTTTATTTGATCTTGTTTTTATCAAAAAATAAATAATTTTTTTAACTTTTGATATGAATAAAAATAAAATAATGTTAAAAGAACTTTCGGTTGCTAATATACAAAAAGGACAGCCATATATTATTTTAAAAAATATTTCCTGCATTTTTAATTCAGGAAAAGTATATACAATACTTGGTAAAAACGGAAGCGGAAAATCAACATTGCTGAAAAGTGTGTTAAAACTTCTTCTACCGGAAGATTTTAAGGTTGAAGGTGAAATCGAAATTAATGGAAAGAATATTTATTCAATGTCCGAAACAGACTTGAAAAATTTCCGGAAAGGAATAATTAAATATGTTCCTCAGGATGCGCAGACTGCATTCGATCCGTTAAAGAAAACAAAATATTATTTCGAAAAAATATATAAGATTAATAGCGGTACCGAAGAAATGCTCGATTATTTTTTGCTTCCTCCGAAAGATGTTTTATTCAGGCTGCATCCACATCAGCTTAGCGGAGGGATGTGCCAGCGTTTATTAATATCGTTATCGTTTTTATCCAACCCGGAAATTATTTTTTTTGACGAACCTACTTCCGCGCTCGATACGCCTGTTTCGAACTTGCTTTGCAGAAAAATAAAAGAATTTGCAAAGGAGGATAAAAATGCAGTGATTGTTACTCAGGATGAAACCTTTGCAAAAAATGTTTCCGATGAAATTGCAGTTCTTTCAGCTGGAAAAATTTCGGAATTCCAAGTTGCCGATAAATATTTTAATCGGGAAAATTATGAAGAATATTCTTGAAGTAGAAAATTTATATTTTTCAGCTGCAACATCAAACGGACAAAAAGAAATTCTGAAAGGGATTGATTTGCAGGTTCGGGAAAGTGAAGTTTTAGGAATTTCGGGTGAATCGGGCTGCGGAAAAACAACTTTAGCGAAAGTGCTTGCCGGAATTTTAAAACCTGTTTCGGGCAGAATCAGTTATAATTTTTCTGCAAACAACGGTTCAGCAAAAAAAGTACAGATGCTTTTCCAGAACAGCGACGAATTGTTAAATCCGCTTTTGGATGTGAGGAAAACCTTAACTTTAAACGGCAAACCTTTAAATTACGATTTATGCGATTTAATCGGGATAAACCAAAAATTATTCTCGCAGAAAAATTCAACTCTTTCGGGCGGGGAAAGGCAAAAAGTAGCAATAGCGCGGCTTTTATCTGTAAATCCCGAATTATTAATTCTTGACGAACCGTTTTCGTCGCAGGATCCCGATTCTGTTAAAAACCTTGTGGAATTATTTAAAAAAATAAATTCGAATTACAAAACCGCATTAATCTGTATTTCTCACCAAATAAAGATTTTCGAAAACTTTGCTCATACTATATCAATTATGAAAAACGGAAAGATTTTAGAAACAGGAAATTCAGCGGAAATTTTAACTTCTCCTGCCGGAAAATATACGCGTTTTCTTTTAGAGGCAGAATCATACAAATTGGAAAGAAGAGATTTTAATGACATTTAGCAGCAGGAAATTATGTTTGAATTTATCTCTGTAGGAATTGTATTAGGTCTGTCTGCAGGTTACAGTCCGGGTCCGCTTAATGCCCTCATCGTTTCCGAAACTTTGAAGAAAAATGTAAAAGCAGGTGTTAAAGCAGCTTTGGCGCCGGCAATTACCGATTTGCCGATAATATTAATAAGTTTCTATTTGTTATTCCAGCTTAAAAATTATTCGGCGCTTTTAGGAATAATTGCAATTATCGGGGCAATTCTTGTAATTTTATACGGAGTAAAAGAATTAACAGTTAAAGATGTTGAGTTAAACCAAACCGAAAGCAGCAGTTCGTTAAAAAAAGCTGTACTGGTAAATTTTTTAAGTCCGCACCCATATATTTTTTGGATAAGCATTGCCGGACCGATTATTCAAAAAGCATACGGCATTTCTTTTTTACATGCTATAATATTTATAATTTCTTTTTATGTTTTTCTCGTCGGATCAAAAATGTCGATTGCTGTAATTTCGCAGAAATCGAAGAAATTCTTAAAAGGAAACGGATATAAAAATGTAATAAAAATACTTGGCGCAGTTTTAATAATTCTTGGTCTCTTACTTTTAAGGGACGGACTTACCCGTATGCAGATAATATAAACGGATTGTTATTTCAAATTTTCCTAAAATTTATTTATTTTCTCAGAAATTATTAGAATCTGAATTTTTCGAAATAATTTATCATCCAAAGCAACATTTTGTGTTTTTGTTCATCTTTATTAAAAAGAGAAAAAAATATTTTGGAAAAAACTTCAGCACAAATAATTGATTTTACATTGCTTTACAACAAGCATAAGAAAGGCTTATACAATTTTGCCTGTAAAATGCTTTCCGATAAACTTACCGCCGAAGATTTAATCCACACAATTTTTCTCAGGTTATTTGAAAATATTGATAAACTAAAAAATCCGGAAAGCGTTGCCTTTTGGCTTTACAGGAGTTTGCGAAATGAAATTTATATGATTTACAGATCAAAAAAAATAAAAAATGACAGATATAATGTTGAAGATGTTTACGAAATTGAAAAAATGGATTCCAAAAATATTGAATCAGAAATTGAAATGAATGATATCAAAGAAATTATTAAAGGCGAGCTTGATAAAATAGATAAAGCGCAAAAGGAAGTTTTCCTGTTAAAAGAATATGGAAAGTTCAGTTACAAGGAAATAGCGGAAATAATGGATATTAACGAAAATCTTGTTAAAAGCAGGTTATTCAAAACAAGGCAGAAACTTATTGAAAGAATGTCAAAAATAATCGATAAGGATTAATTATGAATACAGAATTTGAAATAATTGACAAATACTTTGATGGAGAATGTTCGGAAAAGGAAGAGACGGAAATGTTTTTATTCCTGAGCAAAGAGAAATCCGCGCGTGAATATTTTAAGGCAAATTACAAGCTCAAGATGATAACTAATCAAATAGATGAAGAATTCCCGGAAAATCTTGATGAAAGAATTTTAATATCAATTAAGAATAAAGCAATAAAAGATGAAAAATTCTATACTGCTAAAAAAAACAGTCATCTTTTTTATTATGCTGCTGCGGCTGTTTTAATAATTGGATTACTTCTGGGTTATATGGAAATTAATAACTATAAAGCAAATATGGAGGCAACAACAAGAAAAATTGAGAAGCAGGAAAAACTTATTAATCTGATTCTAAACAATTCGCTGCCCACAACAGAAATAAATACAAAATACACAAACGAAATAATTATAACATCAGAACTTTGAGGTAAAAATGAAAAGGTTATTTATTGCAGCAGTAATGTTGTTTTTATCTCTGCAAAGCTGCAGGGAAAACAAAATTGAAATAATTCCGGATTACGATAATGATTATCTGACATTAGAGAAAGTAGATGAACCGGTTTCCTTGAAAAATATGGAGCAGGAACAAAACAAACTCAAGGAGATTCTGAATGAAGCAATTAATCAGGCAGAATCAAAATATGATAACTTGTTCGACTTTAAATTATATGTTGGAACAGATGGAAGGATTGAAAAAATTAAAATAATAGATTCAAAAGTTACTGATAAGAAGACAGAAATAATTGAACAATTAGAAAACTGGGTTTTCAATTCTGCAAAACTTGATGGTAAGCCGGTCAATTTCCAGTTTAACTTAAAAGTATCTCATGAATTACTGCTCAACGATAAATTGATATCAGATTTTTTTAATGAAAGAAGTTACTTTATTGCTGTGAATCAAATGCCTGAACCCATTGGAGGCATTGAAGCAATCCAAAAAAATATTATATACCCGGAATCAGCAAAAAAGGAAGGTGTTCAGGGCAGAGTATATGTAAAAGCATATATTGATGAACAGGGAGATGTTTCTAAGGTTGATTTAATAAAAGGTATTGGTGCAGATTGTGATGAGTCAGCAATGGCGGCTGTTAAAAAAACCAAATTCAAACCCGGAATGCAAAATGGAAAACCGGTAAAAGTACAGGTTGCAGTACCAATATTATTTCAATTAAAATAATTAAAGCAACTTTCAAATAATCATAAAAAGAAATGTTACCTATTAAAATAATTACGTTATTAGTTTTATTAACATTAAATACTCTTGCCCAGAGAAACTACGAATTAATGTATGTTAGGGAAAATAGGTTTCGGATGCGATGAAGCTGCCATTAACGCAATAATGAAAAGCAAATTTTCGCCGGGACTAAAAAACGGAAATCCGGTGAAAACTCAAATAGTAATACCGGTATTTTTTAAAATAAACTAAACTAAAATAAGGAGGTTCTATGAAGAACATGTTATTTATCGCTTTATTATTTTCTATTTCAATAATTTCATCATTTGCACAAGTTGAACTTGATAAACTCCCAAGTCCGGAAGGCGGAATTGAGGCAATAGCTCAAAAGGTAATTTATCCATCTGAAGCAAAGGATCAGAAAGTTGAAGGAAAAGTTATGGTGAAAGCTACAATTTCAAAAAGCGGAGAAGTTATCAGTGTTTCTGTTGTGAAAGGAATCGGTTTTGGCTGCGACGAAGCTGCTTGCGAAGCCGTGAAAAAAACAAAATTTACTTCGGCAGAAAAAGATGGAAAAAAAATCGAAGCTGAAATAATTATTCCAATTAAATTTAAACTGTGCGATACTGATAAAAAATGAAACTTTAGAAATTGAGATGTGTATAAATCCTTAAGTCTTTGATTTTAGAATTTAAAAACAGCGCGCGCGAATTAAACATCCTCTAAAAGTAAAAGACAAGAAAACCTAAAATAAAGGAGGATTTATGCCGCTCGCAAAAAACCCAAAGTACGATCTTAAACGAAAGTACAACAGATTTGTTGAAACAAGCCTTATTATATCATTAGTAGCTTTAATTGCAGCTTTTATGTACATTCCGGCACCCGAAGATAAAGTAGTTATAACTGAAAAGGGGCCCGAATTAATAACCGTTTATACCCCGCCTACAGCAATAAAACCTGAAGTTCCCGCAAGACCGGTTTTGCCCGCAGATTTTATTGAAAGCATTGAAGAAATTGACGGTCCGGAAGAAGTAACTATTCCAACAACCGAAGATATTAAACCGATAACAGAAATTAAACCACCGGTTATTGAGAAAAATGATAATTACGAAGATGCTCCTTTCTATGAAATAAGCGAGGTAATGCCTCAGCCCGTCGGGGGATTAAAATCAATATACGATAACCTCGTATATCCCCAGATGGCAATAAAAGCAGGGATTCAAGGACAGGTAACAGTATTAGCATTTATTGATGAAGCCGGCAATGTAGTAAATACTCAGCTGCTTAAGACAATTGGCGGAGGCTGCGATGAAGCTGCCGTTGAAGCCATTAAAAAAACAAAGTTCAATCCGGGAAAACAGCGCGAAAGGCCTGTTAAGGTAAGAATGATGATACCAGTTAAATTTGTGCTGAAATGAAAAAAAATCTACAGTTTGAAAGTCCGGATTACCCCGGACTTTTTTTATAGGTAATTGTACCTATTTACAATAATCAATTATATTATTTATTTTAAAGTTAGTAAACAGGGAAAAATTTGAGATAAATAATGAAAACAAACTTGCAGCAAATAATATCTGGCTTTAAAGGATTTTCAAATGAATATCAGGATAAATACTATTTGCAAAAAAACATAAAATCATTCTTCCCGGAAATTGCCGATAAAACAATTTATAAAATAATTGAGAAAAGTTTTATAAATTCTAAAGGTAAAAATAAATTATTTATCAAGGAATTGGCAGGGCAGATTAGAAATCTGCAGAAATTCAAAAAGGATTTATGATATTCGGCAACTGGTTTTTTAATATAAACAACCCTTTTATTATTTCCCTTCTCATTATTATTATTGTGTTTGCTGTTATTACAATTTTCATAAAATACATATTTGTACCTTTAAAAATTGAACACATAAAAGATAAACAAGCGCTTGAACTTAAAAATACGAGGATGATGGCTCTTTTTGCCGAGCTCGATCCCGATCCGGTATTCAGGATTGATAAATCAGGCAGAATAATACATTTTAATCAATCGGCTTCGGATATTTTAAAAGGGAAAAGTCCGGACTCGTTATGGAACGAAATATTTTCTGAAATTGATTTGAATTTTTCTGATTTAATTGAAAACGATAAATCGTTTACCATAAATTTGCCTATTGAAGAAAAACATTATTCGGTTTATATAAATGGAATATCATACCTTGAAATTGCACAGGTTTATTTCCGGGATATTTCTGAGCGTGTAAAATCCGAAGAGCAATCGAAAAAATATCAGGAAGAATTAAAGAGGCTGGCTTCGCATCTCGAAACAAAATTGGAAACAGAAAGGCAAAGAATTTCGCGTGAGCTTCACGACGGAGTAGGGCAGAATCTTTTATTTCTTAAGTTAAAACTTCAGCAGACTCTTAAAGGTAATTTATTTCACGAGCCGGATAAAAATTTACTTGATGAAATGCTTGAAAAGTCGATTAACGAACTTAAAGGAATAAGTTACAATCTTAAACCCCGTATTCTTGAAGAGGCAGGTCTTGCAGCAGCTTTATCATCCCTTGCAGAAAAAATTACAATTCAAACAGGTATCGCAGGCAAAATTGATACGGCAGCTGAGGTAAAAAGAATGACAAGCGAACTTGAGACAGCTTTATTCCGGACAGCTCAGGAGGCTTTTAATAATATTATTAAACACTCGCAGGCAAAAAACTTTTATGTGCAGGTTATTAAAAAAAATAATTCGTTCCGTATGCTTATTTCGGATGATGGAATAGGACTTACAAAATCGAAGATCACTAATGGGAATAATTCGGGTATGGGGTTATTGAATATGAAAGAAAGGATTGCAAATTTTAACGGAAGCGTAAAAATAGATTCACAAAAGGGAGCCGGAACAGTTATAATAATAGAAATTCCCGAGGTAGAAAACTATGAAACAAGATAAACCGATAAGACTCCTTGTGGCAGACGATCACAAATTATTCCGGAGCGGCATAATAAGTCTGATAAGCGGCGAAAGAAATATTTTTGTTGTAGGCGAAGCCGAAAACGGAATTGAATTAATTGAAATGTACGGAAGGCTTCTTCCTGATGTAGCGCTTGTAGATATTTCGATGCCCGTAATAGCGGGAATTCCAGCAGCTGCAGAAATTATTAAAAAATACCCGTTTGCAAAAATATTGTTTTTATCTATGTATGATGATGAAGAATATATTTATCAGACTTACAAAACCGGCGGAAAAGGTTTGTTAAGTAAAAACGCAATGAAGGACGAATTATTATTTGCTATTATCGAGGTTTATCACGGCAGAAATTATTTCGGGAAGGCTCTTGCTGAGGAATCTTTTAAGAAAATACTATCTAAGTTTGATTCCTTTCCGGAAGGGAAGACAAATGATAAAACAGAACAGCTTACAGAACAGGAAAGGAAAGTTCTTTTATTAATTTCGGAAGGATTATCGAGCAGCGAAATTGCTGCAAAACTTGAAGTAAGCAAAAGAACTGTGGATGCCCACAGAGCGAGTTTATTTAGAAAATTGGAAATTAATTCGCTACCTGAATTAATGAAATTTGCTTTTGAACGATATAGCAGGCAAAATAAAAAAAATTTTTCTAGGTAGTTCTACCTATATATAGGTATTAATACCTAGAAAAAAATATATAAAAAAATATTTTAAATTTATTTTCGCTGTTTTTAATGTAATAACGGCATTTCTTAGATAAATATTCTCAACTAGGTAGTTCTACTGATTCCGTTAAAATAATTTTTATATAGTTTTCAACTAAAGATTTTACATAGAAGTAGGATAAAATAGATGAATGTTAAAAAGTATAAGTTAAAACCTACAGATATATTTTTCATATTTCTTGTAGTTATTTTAATCATATTTATCGGGGATGTAGTTTTTGCAAATGGGCCGCAAAATTCCTCCCGGGGGCAAATCGGTAAAGTTTTCGCAACGGAAGAAGCTGATAGTCTTTTTGGTTCGGTCAATACTGAAAAGAGTATCAATACAAAAGCTTTCAGGCTTTTTATTAACGATTGCGAAAATTACATCCTTGTCAATGTAGTTGATGATCGCTTTGTTTTACTTAATGAGGAAAAGGTGGTTTTATCTGAAACGCCTTTTAATTATTCGCAAAGTGACACTTTTTATGTGTTTAGCATTGATAAGGTTTATGAACTTCTTGTAAGAGGAGGAAATAGTATTACGAAATTCCAGAAACGCAAGGCGATATTTACAATATCGAACGGGTCTTTCGTTTTGGAATTCTCTGAACCCTGCCCTCCAAAATGCCGATAATTATCTCAATGCTCTGAAAAGGGCATTGATGTTTTAAAAATTCTTATGTTTTAATTCTATAATGTTTGTTACTTTAACACACAAAAAATATGTGTGTTAATAGGTGAATCATTTTTTACTAGAAATCGATCAGTATATCGCAAGCATTTCAGCGATTGTATGGCTTTTCCCGCCGATTAGACAATTCCGTACAAAGTATTTTTATTTTTTTTTGTTTCTTGCAATTTTGGGTCCAATTTCACGTATTATCCGTCAGGTATTCGAAAGTAATTCAAATATTCATCTTATTATATTTACTGTCTTAACATTGTTAAGTCTTTTTGAAATCTCACGTATAAAAAGTAAATGGCATATCGTTTCTTTATCATTAGCATTTTCGTTATTTCTTTCATACATAAAACCTATTGAATTTATTGATGTGACTATCATTTTTTTTACATTATTAATAATCAGCATAGTTTTACTTAAAAGAACAATTGAATATACTATTAGTGAAAAAGCTATAAATGTTTTTCAGGTTGTGCTAATTTTTTATTTTCTAACAAATATTACGAAATTTATTAATGTAATTTTTTGTTTCACCGACGCTCCGGCATATTTTAGTCTTACAAATATTATACAAAGTATAATAGCTGTGTTCTTCTGTATTTTTACTGTAGAAAGTTCAAAAATGAAAATCCCTTTAAAATCTTTACAAAAATTAGAGATTTAATCTTCGGAAATATTGAATTTAATTCCTGCAATTATCCATCTTCCCGGAAGTTCAGCAAACAAGTGTTTTTTATATTTCCTGTCAAAAATATTTGTAACCTTTGTAAATATTTCCAAATGCTTCACTTTATATAAAATGTTTCCATCAACAAGAAAAATATCATTCAACTTTAACCGGTCTTCGTAGCGGAAAGATAAATTGGTGGAAAGTCCGAACTCGAATTTCTTTTTTACTTCTGCAATAAATTGATGCCGCATTGCTTCCAGATAATCGCGTGAGCGCTTTCCGTCAGTATTTTTATCGGATTGTATATAAGCGTAATTCAAATTGATATTTATCCCGCCAGATAAAAATCTTAAAGTAGCAGGATGAAGATTTAAGCTGAGCTCAATTCCCTTTGTTATTACTTCCGCAAAGTTTTCAGCATAATAAATGTTGTTTTCACTTTTATCAATCCAATCGATATTGTTTAACCCTTTTTTATGAAAAAAAACTGCCGATAGTTTTATATCCTCATTTGAATGAGTAAAGCCCGTTTCGTAGTTTATAACTTCTTCGTACTTCAAATTAGTATTTCCGACAGATGATGCGCTTTTATAATACAATTCGGTATACGAGGGAAGTCTGTAAGCTTTCCCTGCGGAAGCAAAAATTTTATCAGTCTTGCTGAAATTATACGATACATCAATTCCTGGCCAGAATTTCCAGCCGATGTTTGAATATTTATTTAAGTACGAACCGATGTTGATGTTCAAATTACTCAGCGGCGAAAACATAATTTCGGAAAAAAATCCAGTCTGTTCCCGCTGATGATTTCCCAAGCGGTTCCCTTCCAGACTGTCGATGCTTATTCCGCCGCCAATAGTAAAAGCGGCTTTATCAGTTTTATACGTTACCTGAATATCAGCTCCGTAATTAAATGAAGTATGATTATTCCTGTAAGCATCAGGATTAGTCCGCAAATAAACATAATCATCGGTATTTTGCCGGAAATAAAATTTGGGAGAAACGTAAAAATTGTCATTTCCCAGATTTGCCGAAAGTTTTGCAAAGCGGGTAATTATTCTTTCGCACTCGGCATTGCCGGCGTAAAATCCGTTAGCCCCGAATGTTTTATCAACATAACCGAAGAAAAAGTCAGCCGTACCGAATTTGCAGCTGTAAACCAGACTCCCGCTATAATTTTCCAATTTAAAATCAGTATTCGGCTGAAACCCGTCCGATTTTTTTCTGCTGCCCGAAATTTGAAAACTCAAATTATTTAAATTATACGAGCCTCCGAGATACATTTCGTGAAATGCGTTTTCGCCTCCGGAGATTAAAGCGGTTACAGAGTTCTCTCTTCGTTTTTTAGGAATTATGTTTATTGCTCCGCTGAACGCTCCGGCTCCAAAAACTTTAGACCCCTGACCTTTTAATATTTCTATCCGTTCAACATCAAGTAACGAAAGCGGCAGATTTAAATTATAGTGTCCGGTCTGCGGATCGTTAAACGGAACACCGTCTATCAGTATTAAAACCTGTTCGAAGGAACCTCCGCGTATACTCACATCCGCCTGCATCCCCTCTGTGCCGCGCTGACGCAAATCAACCCCGGCGGAATATTGCAGTAAATCGGTAATATTGTTTGCTGGAGCGCTTTTAATTTCTTCAGCAGAAATCACATTCACGCTCCGGGATAAATCGTTAAAAGAAACAGGCGATTTTGAGGAAGTAACCACAATATCGCTCATATTATATTTTATAGTGTCCTGCGCTTGCAGCACAGTTATTGAAAAAACTGAAAAAAATAACAGAGTTCTATTAAATGAAAAGTTCATAGATATCCTTGGGTTAAAGATTAAATTAAAAAGAGTAAGAGTATGAGTAAGAGTAAGATTTTAGTTTTGAGTCTTTGTTAAAGAGTAGAGGGGAGGCAGTTAATTATAAATTATACATTCTACATTGCATTTGTTGGCGCTGAGGATAAAACAAAAGAACAACTTTGTAAATTTAATATTTTTAATTATCCCAAAAAAGTGAAAACTTATTCTGTGAGTTTTAACTCAAAAAATAGTACCTTTGTAAAAAAAACTAAGGTAGAAAATTGGTTAAACTGTTTTTATATATGCTATTGTTTTATGGAATCACGTTTCCGCAGAATATTAAACTTGAAGGAAAATTAGAATCGGGCAGTCTTATTATAGGTGAAGCAAAAAAGAAAATATCGGCAGTTTACTTGAATGAAAACGAAATTCCTTTCGATTCTTCGGGCAGGTTTTTATTTGGGTTCGACAGGGATGAAAGCGGTATTTATAAACTGGAAGTTGAATTTGCCGACAGTTCAAAAGAAAGAAAAAAAATAAAGATAAGTTCCCGTAAATATAAAATTCAAAAAATAAACCGGGTTGAAAAGAAATATGTGCATCCGCCCGAAAGCGTATTGCAGAGAATTGAGCACGAAGGTGTGATTTTAAGCAAAGCTAAAGGAGACGCTGGTAAAGAAATAACCCCGCATTATTTATCGGGGTTTGCAAAACCGTATAAAAAAGGCAGAATTACCGGAGTATTCGGCAGCCAGCGGATATTCAGAAATGTAAAAAAAAATCCTCATAACGGAGCTGATATTGCAAATCCCAAAGGCACGCCCGTTTATGCAATGTCCGACGGAGTAGTAAAATTAACCGGAGATGATTTTTATTATTCAGGAAATTTAATTATTCTCAGTCACGGATTAGGATTGATGAGTTTTTATCTTCATCTGGACAAAATTTCCGTAAAAGAGGGAGAATTTGTAAAAAAGGGACAAAAAATCGGAGAGGTCGGCTCAACAGGAAGATCAACCGGGGCGCATCTTCACTGGACTGTGCAGTGGTTTTCGAAGAGAATAGACCCTTTAAGTCTTCCTGAGTTAAAATAAATTGAGGAGCAAATCACATTTTCGGAATTAAGTTTTTCTTATAATAGTTCATTGAAATTTAAAATTAAGAGCTATGAAAAACGACCAGATTTACCCAAACGGACATTATGATTATCATAAAGATCTTACCCGAAAAGATATTAATGAACTTATAGATAAAATTGAACAGATACCTTTATTGTTAGGGCAGGCGGTTTCGGGGTTGAACGAAGAGCAGCTTGATACTCCTTATCGTGAAGGAGGCTGGACAGTCAGGCAGGTTGTCCATCATATTGCGGATACACAGTTTAAAAGTTTTATGCGAATCAGAATTGCGCTTACTTCTACAAATCCGCTTATAAAATATTACGAAGTTGAAAAGTGGGCTTATCTTTCGGATGCGCTTAATTCTCCTGTGGAGCACTCGCTTTCAATTGTTGACGGTGTTCATAAACGCTGGGCAGATTTGCTTAAAACACTTACCAAAGAGCAGCTTAAGCGAACGTTCCAACATTCTGATAAAGGCGAGATTACCGTGGATAAAGCTATTGGCGTTTACGCTTGGCACGGGCTTCATCATATCGCGCAAATTACAGCGCTGCGCGAAAGGATGGGCTGGTAATCAGATCTTCCGTTTACTGATAGTCCGGTTCACGTCGATAAGATAAATAATTATTGCAATCCAGATAAACGCAAAACCCAATACTTTTGCCTGATCCATTGTTTCGCCGTAAACAAAATATCCGAGGATTAATATTAAAGAAGGGTAGCTGTATTGAAGAATTCCGAGCAGCGAAAGTTTTATCATTCTTGCTCCTTTAATGTAAATTATCAGCGGCAGACCACTTACTATTCCTGTTCCCATAAGAAGAAAAAGAGTTTTCAGGTCGGGGATAGCAATTGCCGGACTTGAAGCCGGGAGCATTAAAAGATAAATCATTGCCGGAACCGAAAGAGTTAATGTTTCGATAGTTAGTCCATCAACCGGACCGACCTGCGATTGCTTGCGTAAAAGACCGTATAAACCCCAGGTAGTTGCAAGAAAAAGTGAAATCCAGGGGAACTGACCGTAAACGGCAGTCATTAAAATCACGCCGGATAAAGCAATTATCATCGCGAACCATTGCAATCTGCGAAGACTTTCTTTAAGAAAAATAACACCGAGTAAAACACTTATCAACGGCGAAATAAAATAACCCAGACTTGTTTCAATAACAAACCCGGCGTTTACCGCCCAAATATACGTTGCCCAATTTGAACCGATTAACAATGCCGGAAGAAAAAGCAGTACTTTATTTTTAGAATTCTTAATCGTATTGAAAAGAGAACCCCAGTTTTTCCGGCTGGTGATGATTATTGAAAAAAACACGAGAGACCAGATAATCCTGTGCGAAACAATACCGGAAGAAGGAATATGTTTAAGCATTTTCCAGTAAATCGGGTGAAGACCCCAAAAAATATAAGCCGACATCGCGTAAATTACACCACGGTTCAAAATCTTCTCTGTTAAATGGTTTTAAAGTTTATGTGAAATGATTGTCCGGTTTGATTATTTTCGGACTTTCGCAGGTTTTAACATTCGATAATCAATTATGGCTCTAATATTAAAAACCAAAGATAAGCTTGTAAACAATCCTACAAAAAAGCATCCGACAGGGGCATTTGCAAACAGGTATTTGAAGATAAAAGATAAAACCAGCGAAACCAGCCCGGCAGGAAGATATGCATTCTTAAAGCTAAAATTATCAGTCATAATTGATATTTATATTTAGTGAAATACTGGTTGAAAAATAGATTAAACGATATTCAGATTCAAATAAAAATTGTAGAAAATTTAATACCCGCCTGCAATTCCCACCGGGTTTTTAGCAGATTAAAAAAAGGGTTACCGGAAGCCTGTAAACATTATACCAAAATGAGATGCGCATCTCGATGAAGGGAGATGCGTATCTTTCGCGACCGAGATGCGCATCAAAATGGAATTAGATGCGCATGTAGTTAGGAATTTGTGCCGGGCATTTTTTTACATCCTGTTTATCCTGTATTTCGATGTTGAAATTATTTAACAGGATTTTCAGGATGGACAGGATAAAAAATAACGTCCTACGATTATTCCATTCCGTTCACTAAATCCGAAATTGAATGCGGGGTGGATATTAATTCTTTGAATAACTGCCAGCGTTTTTCAGGGTTATCTGCCTTACCGCCGTTGGATTCAATGTATTTTCTTACAATTTCCAACCCGACTGTATAATTGATAATGTAACTCCTGTATGTTTCGATAAAACGCATACTGTTTTTTGCTTTTTCAACAGTGGATAAATTATATTTTGAAAGCCATTCCGCCGTTTCATCTAATGTTAATGCGCCATTTATATATTTGCGGGCAGCTTCGACGGATGCATTTCCAAGCCCGTCCATCAGTTCCTGAATCTGATAAAACATTTCGGCTCTCGATGTGTCAATTCCGGCGATAGGGAAAAGCACTTCCTTCTCGAATTTCATTCGTTCCTTGCCCGGAAACGCAACCTCAATCCCGAAATTTGCAGTGCCCTCGTCAATCGGGGAAAGCGGATTGAACAAAAGATTTACGCAGTATTCAGCCCAGCCGTTTTTACGATACAAAATCTGGTCGAGCATTATATTCCTCACGTGATGTCCCGGGTAACCTTCGTGAGCAGCCAAATCCACCGCCCGGTTAATATAGACCGGGAAATCCATATTTACCTGCATCAGACTGTGGCTGTTGCCTTTGTACCAGTTATATCCGCCCCAGTTTGTTTCTTTAACATACTCAATCGTGTAGCTTTCATTTTCCGGCAAATCGAAATATTTAAGAGTCCGCTCGCGGCATTCGGCAACGGCAGCTTTGAAAACATCGTCAGTTTTATCTTCCGGAATTTTGAATTCTTTTTTGAATTCGCTCCACCTGTCGTTAATACTTCCCTCGCCGGGAATTGCTTTATCAAGTTTATTTATTATTTCCTGGAAATACTCATCGCTGAATTCAGGGGCAACCGCGTCGTAAAGCTTCTGCGATTCCTCATCGAAAGAATATTTTGCTCCGTTTGTCATTTCGATATTTGCTTTTACAGCATTAAGCTGCTTGCCAAGCGTTTTCTTTCGCTGAATTAAAACTTTATCGAGAGTTTTCTCATCAATTCCCGCAAGAGCAGAGGAAAGTTTATCAATTTTTTCAGAAAAATTTTTGTAAGGGAACACTTCTTTTTTCGCATTTTCTGACGGTTCCCATTCTTTTGGACCGAAATAAGCATCCACATAATTGGGAATATATAACCCGGCTTCCAAAACCAGTTTAATGTATTCTTCGGCAATCCAATTCATCTTTTCATTTCCGTTTTTAAGGGGTTGCGCTGCAGTTACAGCATAAAACAAAAAAATAACAAATAAAAATCTGGTGAAATTAAAACTCATTACTGTCTCCGTAAAAATGTTTTTGTGAAAACGCCTTCGAAATGTGGATGTTTATCCCGCTCAATATCCTGAACATTTTCAATTTTCTTACCGTTAATATAAAGAATTCCGTTTTGAAAAATTCCGGCATCCATAATTAATCTCCTTTGTTATTGAATACCCCCGAAAATAGAAATTAAATAATTGCCAGTATTGTACAAAGTTGCTGCAGTTAAAAATATATTCAAACGCTAAATATTTTGTTGATTTATAAATGGCGATTGCTTAGTTTAAGCTTAATTTTGGTGAAAATTTCGGGTTACAGGAAAAGTTACCTTGCAGGAAAAGGAAATATCAAAAATAGAAATAGGTTTTAGAAGAAAATTAAAGATAAAATTTCTGGATATCATCCTATTTAAAAGTGACTGATTGTCCGACAGAGGAGATTATTATGAAAACCCTTGGCAAATTACAAAAAGTGGAATTAAGAGATTATTGGGCAGATGAAGCACGTGAGTTTACACCATGGTTGGCAAAAGAAGAGAATATCGAGGAATTAAGTAATACAATAGGTATTGATATTGAAATTGAGGATACTGAAGTATTTATAGGTAATTATAAAGCTGATATTGTTGGAAGAGATATCTCAAATAATCAGAAAATTATCATTGAAAATCAGCTTGAGAAATCAAATCATGATCATTTAGGTAAAATAATAACTTATTCATCGGGTATAGGCGCATCTACGATAATATGGATTTGCAATTCAATAACCGATGAGCATCGTCAAGCAATTGATTGGCTAAATGAAAACACAATCGAGGAAATTAATTTCTTTGCCTTGGAAATTGAATTATGGAAAATAGGAGAATCTCTGCCTGCACCTAAGTTTAATATAATATGCAGACCAAATGAATGGGTTAAATCAACGAAAGAAAAAGGTTCTTCAAAAGAGTTATCTGGAACTAAAACACTACAATTAGAGTATTGGAATTATTTAAAAGATTATTTCAATCAACAAAGGACATTTTTAAGTCTTAGAACACCAAGAGCACAGCATTGGTATTCGATAGCAGTTGGCAGATCAAAATTTCATATCTCATTAACAGTAAATACAATACATAACCGTCTTGGTTGTGAACTTTATATGCGAGGGAAAAATGCAAAAAAATACTTTTCTGAGCTAAAAAAGGATAAAGAAAGTATTGAAAAAGAAATAGGATCGGAGTTAGATTGGCAAGAATTACCAGATGGTCAAGATTCCCGCATAATACTATATCAAGACGGTGATATAACTAACAAGAATACTTGGCATGATTCTACTGAATGGTTTAAAAAGTATTCAGAGTTATTTTATAATTCATTTAGTGATCGTGTTAAAAGAGTCAAAATATAAGGGACAACTAATAAATGTTATGATCTTATATTTTCATAAAGCAGATAAGAAAATGTTATAATTAAATTATGTTGGGATTATGTCTGTTTTAAAATGTAAAAGTGTATCTCACCTACTTGACGAATTAAATTTGTTGCAAAGTGAGAAATTATCAATGAATTGGTATTTTCGTGGACAAGGTGATGCTACTTGGGGTTTAAAACCAAGTTTATTTCGTCAAGATTTAGTAGATGAAAAATTATTCGAGAAAGATGTTATTGATTCTTTGCGAAATAATCTCAAACATTATTCAACAATTTCGGATAGACTTTTAAACGATGATGATTATTTACTTTCCCTTGCTCAACACTACGGTACACCGACTAGAATGCTAGATTGGACTGTATCACCCTTAATAGCGGCATATTTTGCAGCATCGAGTGCATTAAAGATTCCAAAATCAGAAGCTTTATCTGTTTTTTGTATTGCAGGTATAGTTAATATAGGGCAACACTCAAATGAACTTAAATTTGTTTATCCCCTTGCAGGGGCCAATGAGAATCTTTTTGCTCAGAGAGGAATTTTTCTTAAACATGACTGGGAATGCAGGGATTTTTGGAAGTGTGATTACGAAGAAGAAGTTTCCTCAGCAGTAAAATCAGTTAATGCATCAATAGATTCGCGTATTATTCGTGTTGAATTATCAAATAGACTGACAAAAGAATTGATAATAGAGCTTGAAAAACGAGGAATTAATGGTTCTTTTTGTTTTCCCGATATGTATGGCTGTGTTAAAGAGGCAGCCGATGAAGCATGGGGAAATCAAAGGTAAGCACTTATGTTCTTGACACTAAAAAAGTAGAGGTTTAATTATGAGATTTTGTTTAACACTTATTTTTTTCTCAATAATTGTTTTTTCTGGTTGTTCAAATGAAAAAAGGGAAAGGGAATTATTAAACAAGGTATCTGATCTCGAAACTAAATTAGACGAATGTCAAAACGGTGCAGATAAATTACACGCTCGAATTAAAATTGCTTTTGAAAAAGAAGATTTCAAACTATGTAAATCCATTTACGAAGAAATGGAAAAACGACATCCAAACTCCGAACTATATTTAGATGTAAGAGAAATTTATCAAAAAGTTATTACGATTGAAAATAAAAAAGAGGAAGATCTAAGAAAACAATCAGAAAAAGAACAAAAAGAAAAATTACGAGCTTTAAATAAACTAAAAAAAGAATATGATGATGTTTTGAAAATTACTTGGTATAAGCAACCGTATTTTACCCATTACACAAATACAAATTTAACTTCCATCTATATAGGAGATAGTGGTACATCACAATGGTTGCGTTTAATGATGTCTTATAAAGGTGATAATTGGATTTTCTTTGACCAAGCATTTCTTGCTTATGACGAAAACACAATGGAAATATTCTTTGATAAATATAGTGATAAGAAAACTGAAAATGATTCCGGTGTTTGGGAATGGATAGATGTTACAGTAACAGATGAAGTAGAAGCGTTCTTGCGAAACTTTGCTAAATCCAAAAATGCTAAAATGCGTTTAAGTGGTAAGTATACAAGAACTAGAAATCTTAGTGTTAATGAAAGATTAGGTATTCTTGACGTGTTAAATGGTTATGATGCTCTTAAAGAATCTAAAACTAATTAATATAATATTTTTTGTCCTAGTAAAGATAACGCGAGTAAAATAAAACCGGCAAGGACGAAAGTTCTGCCGGGACAGAAAAAGCAAATAAAGATATTGTTCTGAGGTTCTAAATGCAAACAATTTTATTAGTTATTCTTTTACAAGCTGTAATTTTTGGGGCATTTTGCTCTTTTATCGCAAAAGAGAAAAATCGTGATTCTGCTGGTTGGTTTTTTTCCGGTTTCTTTTTTAGTATAATAGCTCTATTAGCTTTAATTGCTATTCCAACACTTGATAAAACTACTAGTTTTAAAAAACCTGAATCAGATTTATATTGCAAACCGATTCCCCGAATCTCTAGTAAACAAAGGGCATTAAGGCTTTTATATATTTTTCTCGGCTTAGTTGTATTAGTCATTCTGATAATACTTCTGGAAAAATAAATTTATTATTTCTTGAAAATACTGTTTATTAATAATTCAAATTATGTAAATATTTTAAAGGGTCATTTTTGATTGGTGATTTTTTTACTGTTTTGTTTCGAAAATATTCCGGGGGAGATAATTAATTCTTCAGAAGAATTAATCTTATTATGTATGTGCTTTCTTACCCAGCAAAGATGAGTTTGAGAAAAGTACTTTTCTTGTGAGGGTTTTCAAGTTTATACAGGAAACGGAAAAGGAAAAACAACCGCTGCATTTGGCTTGGCTTTAAGAGCTTTAGGTGCGGGCAAAAAAGTTTTTATTGCACAATTTGTTAAAGGCATTGCTTACTCCGAAACAGATGCCGTTAAAGCCTTTACCCCGGATATTGAGGTTAAACAATATGGATTGGAATGTTTTATTAAAAAAGCTCCAACCCAAAAAGATATTGATAAAGCAAGGGAAGGTTTAAATGAAGTTAAAAATATAATCGGCAGCAATAAGTATGATCTAGTAATATTGGATGAGGCAAATATTGCTTTGTATTACAACTTATTTACTGTCGGTGAACTGATTGGCATCTTAAAAAATAAACCTGCCGGAATGGAAATTGTAATTACAGGCAGATATGCGCCTGCAGAACTACTGCAAATTGCGGATTTGGTTACGGAAATGAAAGAAGTAAAACATTATTATAATAGAGGAACAGAAGCCCGGAAAGGCATAGAATATTAATACAGATGAGTGATAAAAATTGCTTTGTGTTTTTTTAACAAGTTTAAAAAATACGGATTACAAGAAATCCAATTTTCTCCTTACATCAGCAGAAAACTCGAAGCCCGGTCCGCGGTAACATAAACGGAGAATAAGCAGTATGAACGAAGACGAAATTCAACAATCATTATTAGAAATTAAAAAACTTTCTGAAACTGCGGTTCAGGAATTTAATAAACTTTGCGATTTTAATTTCGGTTATGATGCCGAATCGGTTATATGGACAGAAGGTTTTATTGAGAGGCAAAGAAAGGAAAAAAAATATGCCGGTGCTGTTCCCGAAGGACTTGTAAATGTAATAGGTTCGTATTTAGGCGAATGCATTATAAAAGTGACAAACGGGGTTTGGAAATGGGATGAAAAACAAAAAGACTGGAGTATTTTATTTCAATCGGGCTGCAGCGCATTTCCGTTTGTAAAAGTATGGAAGCAATTTAAGAATGGAACCGAAGGCGGAGAATCGATTGCAAGCTTTTTTAATATAGCATTAAACTATGTTGCCAAAGGAAAAATGGA
>JAAYAN010000263.1 GCA_012719345.1 Ignavibacteria bacterium
ACAGACTCTTCAATAGTGGTATCAGGAGGAACGGTAACAGCATCCCGGTGCATCACATCTTTCACAGTAATGCGGTTTAGCATATAAACGAGTTCATTCACGCTGAAAGTGGTCAACTGTGACGGGCCCATTTTATCCAGGTCATCTTTAGTAACAATGCCCACCAGTTTCAGATGATCGATAACCGGTAATCTCCTAATGTTATGAGCATCCATGATCCTTCTGGCCTCTGCCAGAGATGTAGAACTGGGAATGGATACCACGTTAGTAGTCATGACATCTGAGATAAGCATCTTCCAACACCTCCTTTAATTTCATTATAGCCGCATAGATATACGGCAACGAAAGAAAAGGGGCCTGGCATTGTGGTAAATTACCAGGAGAAATCAAGGCAAGAAGGAAGATCTCATACCGGACGGTTTTTTAATCAGATAAGCCAGTATGCAGACAATGAATTCCAGGATACCGGCAGCCAGGAAAATAGCTCCATAGCTCCCGGTGAGCTGGAAGGTCAACCCACCGGCATAGGCGCCGATGGCCATACCAATGATATGGCTGGATAAAACGAGTCCCAGGATGGTGCCCATGCTCCGGTTTCCGAACAGGTCAGCCACCAATCCACCGACCAGTGGGGAGGTAGCAAACCAGCCGAAGCCGAAAAATGCAATGGAGACAAAGAGCAGCCAGAGTGATTGACCGCCGGCGAAAACTGCTACAGCCAGGACCAAGATAGATAGACTGCGGACAAAGTGGGTCAGAGAAAGGACTTTATGGCGAGGGATACGGTCAGATAAGAATCCAGTCACCAGCACGCCAACGAGTCCGATGCCTCCCATGATGCTCAGGAAACTGGCACCGATGAGCGCCGAATAGCCCAGGTCAGTGGCAAAAATCACGGTATGGGTTAGTAACAGCCCGCAGGTGATGCCACAGACCATGTGATTAGGAAAGAGAAGCCAGAAAGCCCGGCTTTTAAGGGCATCTCTCAGGCTGAGCCCGGTTTCTGCCGTGATACTTTGGGGGGTTCCGGCCGGTTTATTCTCAGCGATATCCAGTTCTCCATCCGGCAGGTAACCTTTATTTTCAGGCCTATCACGCGCCAGGATAATCATGGGGGCAGCCAGTGCCGCAGTTAACGCCGCCCAAAAATAAAGGGTTTCACGCCAACCCCAGGCAATGATAAGGTACTGGGAAACTGGTGAGAGGACTAATTGTCCGAGGGGGATAGCAGTAGACAAAATGCCCAGGGCCTGGCCTCTTTTTTTAATAAACCAGTGATTGATCAGGACCTGGGTAGCGTGAGTAGGTTTTAACTCATACAAAAAGCGACCGATATAGACACCGCCAAGACCAGAAGCCAGGCCCAAGAAAACACTGGAAAGGGTTTGCGCTCCGGCACTGACAGCCAGGATAAGCCTGGGGCCGAAACGATCAATCAGCCGGCCGATGAGAGGCGATAAAGCGGCAAAAACCAGCATGGTAATGGATGAGACCAGCGAGAGGGTGGCGCGGTCCCACCCAAATTCATCCAGGATGGGTTTGAAAAAGATGGCGGTAGATGTGGCGTAAATCAGAAATGTCATGAGCCAGGATGCCACTACCAGGTACCATCCGTAAAAAACCCTGCG
>JAAYAN010000262.1 GCA_012719345.1 Ignavibacteria bacterium
GACCAGCCGGTAAAGAACGTGTCGGACATCTTGCAGGGTAGAACACCCGGCGTGGAGGTGACCAGCCTGAGTGGTATGCCGGGCAGCAGCGCTAAAGTGAGAGTACGCGGTACTACCTCTATCAACAAGGGCAATGACCCACTCTATATCGTGGACGGCATCGTTTCGAGCAGTGGGCTTGAAGGACTTAACCCCATGGACATCCAATCCGTTGAAGTGTTGAAAGACGCCTCATCCACTGCCATCTACGGTTCCCGTGGAGCCAACGGGGTGGTATTAGTCACTACGCGGAAAGGGATTGCCGGCAAGAACCAGGTCGTGTTTGACGTACAGACCGGTGTGAGCAACATCGCCAAAACATATGATGTGATGAACGCCTACGAATACGCGCTGGCACTGAACGACATCCGGGGCGCGGGTACCATCTCCGATGCCGATGTGCAGGCCTACAAGAATGGCACCAAAGGAATAGACTATTACGACCTGATGTTCCAAACCGGTATGTCGCAGGACTACAAGCTCAGCCTTTCGGGAGGAACCCCAAAATTGCAATATTTGGTTTCGGCCAACGTCCTCAATCAAGACGCCGTAACCATTACCACCAACTACAAGCGATACAACCTGAGGGCCAACATCGACTCGGAAATTACGCCGTGGCTCAACTTTTCGGTTAAGCTTAATACATCCAGAATGCACTCGCATAACGGAGGCATGGATATGAACGGTACCCTTGTTTATTCGCCCACCATGGTACTAAGGGATCCTGTAACCGGAATCTACAATAAGGACCCCTACAACTCGATAAAAGACAACCCATATGGCGCTATAGTAGAGAACTACAGCGACAGTTACCGCAACTACCTGCAAGCCAACGGAACCTTCCTGTTCAAGATTATGGATGGCCTCACCCTATCGGTACAAGGAGGATACAACTACTATCACAGTCCATCTTACTGGTACATCTCGAGGTTGCGTGGACCAGGGGGGAACGACGATATGGGTACTTCCAGCAGCGAAGGGCGTTTCTGGCAAAACGTCAACAACTTGACCTACGCCAAAAAGTTCGGCGAACACTCCATCACGGCCACGGCAGTATGGGAGATAAGCAAAGACGAGGGTACCTCCCTTAGCGGCGAAGGCAAGAAGTTAAGTAACGGCGATATCGTGGGTTACTGGAATATCGGGAACGCCTCAAGCCGGGACGTAAACAACAGCTACTGGGGATCCTCAATGGCATCGGGATTAGCGCGCGTAATGTACAACTACGGCGGACGCTACTTCCTGACTGGAACGTTCAGAGCCGACGGTTCCTCCAAGTTCCAGGGCGACAACAAGTGGGGCTACTTCCCGTCGGGCGCCATTGCTTGGGACCTTGCCCAAGAAGGTTTTATGAAAGACCAAGAACTTTTCCAACAGTTGAAGCTGCGCGCCAGCTTCGGTATAACCGGTAACCAGGCTATTGATCCATACGCTACCCTTGGAATGTTGGAAACCAAACAGTACGGCTGGGGAACCCCCACCAAATATACCGGTTATTGGTCCAACTCCTACTCCTCAGCACACTTGAGGTGGGAGAAGACGTACCAAAGCAATATCGGTTTGGATGTGGCCATGTTGGATAACAAGTTGAACTTTACCGTAGAGTACTTTAAAAAACAATCGAAAGATCTGCTCTTCCAAAAACAGCTTCCGGGATTCATGGGAGCCGGGAGAACCAACGAAGGTCACGGTGGATACGTCTGGGTAAACAAGGGACAAATCGACAACAGCGGAGTGGAATTTGCCGTTACCGCCTACCCGCTTGACAACACATCGCCGGTACAGTGGGAGACTTCGCTCAACGCATCTTACGTGCAGAATAAGATTGTGGACTTAGCAGGAGACGAAGAGATTAAAACAGCCTATCGCAGCGATTTGGGCGGCTACATGCAGATCATGAAGGTAGGCCATCCCTACGGCTCATTCTTCCTCTACCCCATGAAAGGGTTCGACCA
>JAAYAN010000151.1 GCA_012719345.1 Ignavibacteria bacterium
ACCACCTGCGAAACCGAAGTCAAGAAAATCATTATTTTTAAGAACACTTGTTATATTTCCAAATTCGTCATAATCAATATTTTGTACAACCTCACCGGTACTGGAGTTTACAATAAGTTTTACAGAACCTAGATGGTTTGTTATAACCCGGTAAGTAGTATCGTTTTTAACTATGTAACCGGGTCCGTAAAGAACTTTAATGTTGTCTGCCGAATCGAGTTCAGTAACCGGTAATAAACCACCGGAATATAGGTATTTTGGGTTAATTGTCTTTTAAATAATCTTTATACGGATCAATTGCTTCAAAATAATAAACCATACTTTTTATTACATCAACAACCCAATTACTGAATTCATTGTCGTAAATAAAAGGATATTCCCCCGAAAAGCTAAACGTCTTAGTTTGTACTGTTATTTTAAATTTTGTTCCATCCAGTATAATTAATTCAGGAAATAACATCGGAATTTTTAATGTATCAATTTTCTTAATCAAATCAATATATTTAAATTCATTATCTAAGTATAAAGTATCCTTTCGCATTTTTATTAGAGACAAAATTTCGTCATATGAAATTCGTGGAAACTTTGTTCGAAGTTCTTTTACTTGTTTAAAAACGGATTTATCTAAAGGATGTTCAAAAATTATTCTAATATTTTCTATTTTTGGTTCATCTTTTTCTTTATCCCAAACATTTGTATTTTTACTGATATTTAATTGATATACTATTGGGTTGAAACCATTTACCTCTGCTTTAATAGTAATATTATAGATAAGTCTACTTATTTCACTATCGGTTATATGGTAACTATTCAAATTATAATCAATAATATTCGATAAAGTATCCTTGTTTTTAAAATCACACGCATCACTTTTCAATAATTTATTTTGAGCTATTAGTAAATTACTCAATAGAAACTCAAAAATCATAAATATTATAATTTCCATTTTTATTGGCACGGAGACTCCTTTAAAAAATTACCATTTAATATTTTCTTAACAACTACATTCCCATTTTCATCTAAGTAACCTTTCCAAATTCCTTGGTCTGAAAATGTATAAATTGGTTTTTTATAATCCCTAACTACCTTTTTATCTGGTTCAGAAAGTTCAGGACCAGAAGCAAAAGGGGCACCCAAAGGAGCATTTGTAGGATGTGAATGAATATGTCCATAAGTATTATCATCTTCAAGCACTGACGAATTAAAAGTAAGACTTCCACCCCAATTCGCTTTATTATAACTTATATGATGACCATAATGAGTACCATCAGGTAGTTTACTAATAAACATTCCTCCTTCCCAAGCAGTTGTTCCTTTATTAACTTTTTCTGAATACCATATATGTCTTAGTATTTTTTGTACACTTGGATCATTTACGTATTCATCACCACTTAACTCTTGTAACCCATTAATATCAATCCTATTCACCGGGTCATTCAAACAGTACTCGTAAAAATTGCTTTGACCGCCACCAAAACCTATCGGGTCTTTGCAAGTCCATCTTCCGGTTACTGCATCATAATCTCTTGCGCCGAACCTTGTTAAGCCGGTTTCAGAATCGTATAAACCACCTGCGAAACCGAAGTCAAGAAAATCATTATTTTTAAGAACACTTGTTATATTTCCAAATTCATCATAGTCAATGCTTTGTACTATTGCACCAGTTGCTGCGTTTACAATTAGTTTTACAGA
>JAAYAN010000152.1 GCA_012719345.1 Ignavibacteria bacterium
AGATCCGATACATTACAAAAAACTAATCCGACGCGCCATATACTACAATGTTTTGCATGTTAATGGCAAACACCGCGCCATCCGCCTAAGGGCGGAACGGCTACTAATTTTACCAGCAAGCCGTTAGGTGTTATAGCCAGTATACCAGTGATTTAACTGCTCTCAAAGAAAGAGATTTAATAATTATGATTTCAATTGTCGATTTATTTTAAATGCTTAGTTGTAGAACTAAGTAATAAGTTATATATTTGGTTAGAACGCTCAGTAAAAGACATATTTCCCAAACTACAAGTCATGATAAAACCAAATTTTACTACAACATCCATTTTTGCTCTATTTCTGTTAAGCACAATATTATGTGGATGCAAAGTTGAGATCAATAAAGATGACTATTTGAAAAAGGTATTGTCCAACCTTGAAAAGATAGAATCTGCATCTTATAATGATTTTATTGAATCGTATGCACCAGGTGATACCTCACCGGCTTTTACTGCTTTAAAGTTTTATAAGGAATTTCGTAATCAATCTGATACAACAATTGGATCCAGCTTTGTTACATTTCTTAACAAAGACACAACCAGAATGACATTTTGTTATGATGGTAAAATGAGAGCAATTGTATATGAAGATGATAAACTAATGGTAATTGATAGTTTTAAGACCAGAAATTTGCCTTTCAGACCACTCACACCCCCATTTTTTAATTATGCTTCCAGTATACTTAAGTATGTTCTTGAAACAAATGATAGTTTATCACTTTATTTTGAGGATCACAAAGATTCATTGAAAGTAACAGTTACTATATATGCCGGAAAACAAGTCGAATTTTTTGGCAAAGCATTTTATATGAACGATCCATATAGTAAAGGAGATGAGGTTTCAAAATACGAAATCTGGATTAATACCGAATCAAATTTACCATATAAAATTAGGAGGGGAATGTCACATGACATATCAGTTTCGAATATTTCAAATGCCAGATTCAATAAAGAAAAACTTGAAAATTTCAGTGCTGAAAAATATTTTCCAGTAGATATAAAAAGTGTGGCCTACGGAACTAGTCGAAAACCTTCAATAAATGAATTGGAAGGCAAGATTGCGCCTGACTGGACTTTGAAGGATGCTGACAATAATAATTATGCTCTATCCAATGTTAAAGCAAAGGTACTGCTTATTCAATTCACAAGCGTAAGTTGTGGGCCTTGTAGAGCATCAATCCCTTTTTTAAAAGAATTAACAACGGAATACCAAGACAAAGACTTTGAGTTTGTTAGCATAGAAAGCTGGACAAGAAACACTAACGTTCTTAAGATTTATAAGAACAAAAATAGTTTTGAATATAATTTTCTCATGTCAACTGACAAGGTTACCCAAGATTACAAGATTACTTCTGTTCCAGCCTTTTTCATCCTCGATAAAAATCATGAGATAAAGAAAATTATTAATGGCTATGGAGAAGGGACAACAGATAAAGAAATAAGAGATGCAATTGAAAAAATGTTATAACCCGATAAAAAATATTACAACACCTAACACGGACGGTAGCATTAATAAACTCGTCACGGTTTTTGCGTTTTACTCCTGCTTCTAAGAGAGTTTCTGCTGGCCTTAAACCCGGATACGCGCATCTGCCACCCCTTAAATGCTGTACCGTGAGTCAAAACTGCCTTCGTAATAGTTTGTACCGCGAGACTGCACCAGGCGGCTTCGACAGTAATTATCTTGACAGATTTAAACCCTGCTTGCCCGCGAGTTTGTACCGCGATTACGCCTTCCCGCACCAATTTGTACCATGATGGCAAAAACCGCGCCGTTGCTCGCTCCCTACAGGCTGAGAAAAATCGTGATGAAAACTTGTAATCCTGCCAACGCCTTCCGGTCGACTCACAAGCGTTTACTAATGCTCACCGCCGGGCCGTTATGCACAAGGTTGACCAATACAGTATTAAACTAAAAGAATAGAATAATGAACAACAAAGAAAAAATTGATGAAAAACAAAATGCAAACAAAGGATTAGTTGCATATTTTGTTTTACTGACT
>JAAYAN010000310.1 GCA_012719345.1 Ignavibacteria bacterium
CCCGGCCCAAAAAAGCAACCGGGCTGACAGATTACCCGGAAAGCGACAGTGAGGTACTGGAAATTGCCCAGCGGTTGTGGGGAGCTGAAACTGAGGAATCCATTGACCGGATAGTCGGCAAAGGACGGGTTTTCTCAGGCGTAAGACCTGCTGAAGTCCTCCGCCTTCTGGGAATAGAACCTGATTTTTCGTGGTCTTCACCTTACGAAGATACACACCTCGAATATATCCACCGTTCCACTCCTGGGGAGGAGATCTATTTTGTGGTTAACCGGCTGGCTCGCCATGGAATCAACGATATGAAGTACAGGTATCTTCCTGATCTGCCTGACCGATTTGAAGAAGTGACCGCAAAATTCAGGATCACCGGAAAGGTGCCGGAATTGTGGGATCCCATGTCCGGGAAAATAGAAAGAGCTGTAGCTTACAGGGAGGAAAATGGATTCACGGAAGTTTTGCTGCACCTGCCTCCTGAAGGATCCTGTTTTGTGGTATTCAGGGATAAAGAAGCTGAAAAACACATTGTGCGGATTGAAAAGGATGGAGACCTTCTTTTTCCTGGAAACCCAGGTTTGCCGGGGATGTTCCCTTCGTTTCGCCTGGAAGTAACCGAAAACAACCTGACAAATGTTGTTGCGAATTCAGGAACATATAAATTAACTTGGTCCGATCAAACTGTCACTGAATTGGAATCCCTTGAGAAATGGTCAGAAAAAAAAGTGACTTCTCCTTGGTCTCTCCGGTTTGAAGAGAGTTGGGGACCACGCGATACCCTGATTGCCGATAAGCTGGCCTTCTGGGATTCTTCAACAGATGACCGGGTAAAATATTATTCGGGAAGGGCGTTCTATTCCACTATGTTCTCACTGAAAGAAGAGGAGATTCAGGACCATCAGATCCTGCTTGACATAGGCAATGTCCAGGAAATTGCCTATGTCAGAATTAACGGGAGTGATCCGGTAATTCTCTGGATGCCGCCTTTTGTAACCAGCATTACTGACCTGGTTAAACCGGGCAGCAATTCCCTTGAGGTGACGGTGGTCAATTCTTGGGCTAACCGGTTGATCGGAGATAGTTATCTTCCAGATAATGAAAAGGTTACTCGTACAAATGTGAAGAAATTTGAAGCTCCGGGAAAGGAAAGCCTGCTCCGGAAATCGGGTCTTTCAGGACCAGTAACACTCCATTTTCAGAAAGTGATCCCACTTCATTAAGAAAACTTTAATTAAACTGTTTTGGAAAAACAACATGAAGAAAATAGGTTTGGTTATTCTCACGACTCTTGCTCAAAGTTTGCTCTTTTCTGTTGCAGCACTTAATCCTCCCGTAGGATTGACCGTAAATTTTCTGGCTCATTCCGGCCAGGTGTTCCTGAACGGTTATCCGGTGGAAATTTCTCTGGATGAGGCTGTGCATAGGAGGGAAAATTTTCAGTATGCCCCGATCAGGCAGAAATACCCCTTCTTTGGATGGGTGGTTTCTTCGGAAAGAAACAATGTGAAACAGTCGGCCTATCAGCTTTTGGTTGCTACTTCACCGGAGCTACTCCGCGATAAACAGGCCGATATGTGGGACAGCGGCAAAACGGAAAGCAGCCGGTCGCTCAATGTGGTGTACGGGGGCAAACCGCTTGAACCAGGGAAAGTCTATTTCTGGAAGGTGAGAATATGGGATGAAAAGGGGGAGGAATCTTCCTTCTCGGAGCCTGGAAGTTTTCTAATGGCGGAAAAGCCGGAAGCATACGACACAGCCATCTATCCCCTGCAGAAGCAGGATGAATATCCGGCAGAAATAAAACCGTTAGCAGGAGGGGGTTATTTTGTAGATTTTGGAAAAGCAGCCTTCGGGCGTGTGAGACTGGTACTCTTTGGTGAAAAGCA
>JAAYAN010000153.1 GCA_012719345.1 Ignavibacteria bacterium
ATAAAATAATGGCGGAACGACTAACAAAATCTATACATTCTTGAGAAACAGAATGTATGATTTTCTAAGTCGGGGTTACCCATTTCGGTCAAATATACTTGGTATTTTAACAATTACATAATTTGTAGTGACCGATCTGGGTTTATTTATTAGCATACAAAATGATCCCAAAGAATTATGATGAAAATAATCTTGATTGGGATACGTTTAGAAGACCAATATGAAATTTCGAGAATATGAGAAGAAAAAGCTTGATATATTTGCCGTATCCAGTGTATTAGATTAAAGGAGAGCTCAATTCCACCAAAAAACGAGATAAAGACAGGGATTAATGTTATTCCTAAACACATATTTAACATTTGCATCTTTTTACAGAAGTAACTATTTTTGTACTTCAAAATCAGGGTTGTTATTATTTTTATACAAGGAGGGTTGTAATGTATTTTATTAGGCTATTTTTTATTCTTTCCATCTTTTTATTATCTGTTAATATCAGCGCGCAGGAAAAACTTTTTGCCGGTATACCTTTAAATATTTTAAAATACCAAATTAAGTTACAAAAATATTATGCAAATAATTCCGATTCGCTTAACTCAATAAAAACTCCCGGCAGTTTTCCTACCGGCGTATTTAAGGTTGAGGACGGTTATTGGAATGTTGATTTTGATGAAGGAAAGATATATAAACTTGATGAAACCGGCGGTATATTGCTTGAATATGATTATCCTATAAGCGGGGACGATGCTACTCCCGCAGAAATGGTTATTGTGGATACTGCGGCATTTATCCTTAACGAAAACACGGCAGAATTATTAAAAATAGACACCCGAAACGGCAGTTTAATAAGCAGAATAGCATTAGCCGATAAAAATGAAGACGACCCTGCGTATTTTGGACTTGCTTATGACGGCGCAGATTTTTGGATTAACCGATACGGGAAAAACCAAGCCTTGTTAGAATATAGTACACAAGAAGAGAGAATAGTTGATTCGTTGAATACAAACATCCCTTCGTTATTAGGAATAACATTTAAGGATGGCTTAATTTATGGGATTAAATCCGGATATATTGAAACAGGGGGTCAATTTCAATGGACTGCTAAAATGTTAAAAATAAGCGCAGAAACAGGCGAGTTAATCGATTCCAGCAATTGGAATGTTAAATGCCCTTATGGTTTATCGGTTTTTGGCGAAAATTTTTATAACGCAAGCGGTCCGGTATTTATGGGCGGCGGCGAGGAAATTATTAAAATTTATGATGCAATTGTTGTTGATGTTGATATGCAGGAAAGAATAGAACCGGTTGCATCTTTTGCTACGATAAGCAATTATCCAAATCCGTTTAACCCGACAACAACAATAAAATACTCAATTCCAACCCCTCCTGCTTCCTCCTCTTTAGTAAAGGGGAGGACTGAGGTAGGGTTTGTAACTCTTAAAATTTACAACCTTCTCGGACAGGAAATTACAACGCTTGTTAACGAGCAAAAACCGGCAGGATATTACGAGGTTAAATTCGATTCCGGAAATTTAAGCAGCGGAACGTATTTATGCGTTTTAAATGTTGAAGGGCAGACTTCAACGCGTAAAATTTTACTTATAAAATAAATGTTAATGGTTTAGATATTACTAAGCGAGGGAAAAATGAAATTTAGTGCCAAAATATTATCTGTTGTTACATTGTTCATATTAATAGGAATTTTCCTGTATGCATCGAACAATCCTTCAAAAATACAAATTAGCGGTAAAATTAAAGAAGTAAAAGTATTCTATTATTCCGGTAAAGTTAAAACACAGGCAAAAACTGAAAAAAACGGAATGTTTAGCGTTGGCGGAAATGTTATTGATTCAATTGAAGTGAGTAAGGACAGTTCTGTTTGTTTAATTAAGCCGCCTTACAATATTGTTAACGGTATAATTACCATTACAGCAAAAAAAATAGATAAAACCGAACCGTCTGAAAATTATAAGGCCTTTATTACAGATGAAAATAATGTCAACATTATTGCCGGAATATATTCGTTTGTTGGGAGCGATGAAAAAATAACAGTAAATGACAAAGGGCAAATAGAAAAAAGCGATGAATTAGAAAGAATACTTGAAAACAACAATACACAGATAGAAAATTCTGATAATAACAAAGAAAACCAAGCAGGACGAACAACGCTTGTAGTTAAATCCCCGGTGCAGAATGCTCTATTAGCCGAAAATAAAATTAAAGTAACCGGAATTGTAAACAATGCCGAAGCAGAAGTATATGTAAACGGGAAAAAAGCTAAAAAGTTTGCCGGATTCTATTTTACAGGCGAAGCGGAAGTTGTTGAAGGTACAAATGATATTTCTGTTGTTGCCCTCACATCGCCAAACGATTCTGTAAAACAAATAATTACAATTATTGCCGACTTAACTTCCCCGAAGCTGGAATTATATAACCCAATAGATAATTGGATAGTTGAGGAACCTGAAATTTTTGTTTCCGGAAAAGTTAATGATAACCGCGATGTAACAATTAAACTTAACGGTCAGTCTATAGCAATTGATCAATCAGGAAATTTTGAAACAAATTTCACGCTTTCGGCGGGTACAAATACTTTAACAATTATTGCAGAAGATGAAGCTGGCAGAAAAACTGTAAAATCGCGTTCGGTAAATTACCATATCCCCGTTCTGCCTCCCAATCCTGCTGATGTGGCTCCGCCAATTGATACTACCGTTGTAACAAATATGATGGAAATGTCAAAGTTTATTTATGAAGGGGAAAATCCGATTCAAGTTGAGGTATATCCAGGAACCATAGACTCATCTAGGGTTTGCATTATTCGGGGTAGGGTATTAAATGCTGATAATGAACCTCTATCAGGAGTATACATTTCAACGAGTGAATATAATTTGGGACATACCTATACAAGAGATGATGGTTGGTTTGATTTTGCAGTAAATGGAGGGGGAGTAATTGACCTAAACTATTCAAAAAATGGTTATTTAAATGCTATTAGAAAAATTAGTACTGATTGGAGAAGTTTTAGTATTGTTGAAGATGTAATGCTTATTAAATTTGATACGAAAGTAACAAAAATTAGTTCATCATCCGATTCAATACAAGTGCACCAAAGCAATAATTACTTTGATGCTCAGGGTGAAAGAAGAGCTACACTAATGTTTAAACCTGGAACTATTGCTGAAAAAATATCAGAAAATGGTGAAGTTTCAGTACTTGATTCATTTAGTGTGCGCGCAACTGAGTATACTGTTGGGAAATATGGTAATTTGAAAATGCCTGCTGATTTGCCGCCAACTACTACCTATACTTATTGTGTAGAGCTGAGTGTTGATGAAACCATACTTGATTATAGTGATATTAAATTCAGCAATCCAGTAGCATTTTATTTGGATAACTATTATGAATTTCCAGTTGGTGGTCTAGTTCCATGCGGTTATTATAATTGGATTGAGAAGAAATGGATACCTTCAGAAACCGGAATGATATTACAAATAGCCGATATACAGAATGGTAAAGCAAGACTTGATTATACAGGAGATGCAATAGCTGATCCGGAAGATTCATTAAGTATACTTGGTATTGATAGCCTTGAATTAAAAAAACTTGCTGAATTGTATTCTGTTGGAGATTCATTCTGGCGTGTTGAAGTTCAGCATTTTTCAACTTATGACCTTAACTATCTGCGGCATGATATTAGCAAAGATAAACTGGAATTATACAATGAGGAAACCGAACCTGAAAAGGAAGATAAAGGATGCGGTTCAATTATAGGTATTCAAAACAGAACGCTTGGAGAATACTATGGAATTGATAATACACCAGTTGCCTTTTATTATAACAGTAAAAACGAAGCGAATAATAGTTATATTTTGAATTTAATGCATCCACCAGTTAGGAGTACTGACATTGATTCTACAGAAATTGAAATCGAAATTGCAGGACAAGTAATCAAAAAGATATGTCATAAAGACGAATGGAATAGTGTTATTAGTATATTATGGGACGGCAAAGATGCTTTTGATAGAGAAGTAATCGGGGTTCAGAAAGCTAAATGTTC
>JAAYAN010000154.1 GCA_012719345.1 Ignavibacteria bacterium
ATAAAATAATGGCGGAACGACTAACAAAATCTATACATTCTTGAGAAACAGAATGTATGATTTTCTAAGTCGGGGTTACCCATTTCGGTCAAATATACTTGGTATTTTAACAATTACATAATTTGTAATGACCGATCTGGGATAAAACATTTTCATATAAAATATATTTCTTTACATCAATTAATATTATTAGTATTTTAGCGCAGCCCAAATACACTATTTTTCCCGGACTGTAAAAATTATATTTTGAGTTAAAGTGCAAAATTTGTTTTTCACTATCCGTGTGCAATTATATTCCCCGGGTAATTAACTAATTTTTAAAGTAATACAGGAGATTAAAATGTCGAGTACATCCGAAACCGGGCACGTAACGAACGTTAAAAACTTCGCAAGCCTAACTTCTTCTGCTGCAGGACTTGAAGCTGCATTTAATCCTACAAATGCGGAAATAATGAAACCTGCCCTTGAAAAAAAATTAATTGATGCCAGAGATGCCAACAAAAAAGTTGCGGACGTGATGATAACCAACAAGACGGCAATCGGCGAAAGGAACCTGGCTTATAAATTATTAACCCGCGTACTTAAAGCAATGATTGCCGCTAAAGTATCTGAACCTCTTATTGCAAATGCAAAATCATTTATTGATAAGATTAAAGGCACTCGCGCAGAACCTAAAAAAACCGAAGAAGAAAAAGCAGCCCTTAAGGCAAAAGGGAAATCGGATAAGGAAATATCGGCTTCGCAGAAAAGTTACGAAAACCAGGCAGATAATTTTGAAAAGCTGATAAAACTGCTTGCAAGCATACCAATTTACAAACCGAATGAAACTGATTTGAAAGTGGAAGCCCTTAAAGCGCTGCAAGCTGACCTTGTTGCAAAAAATGAAAAAGTAAAAGCAACTGAAATACCGCTTAATAACGCGCGTATTGCCCGCGACGAAATACTTTACGCCGGAGAAAAAGGTCTGGTAGATTTAGCCTTGACGGTTAAAAACTACTATATCTCTGCATTCGGTACAGATTCGCGCCAGTACAAACAAATTTCGAAATTAAAATTTACACGCAATTAAAACGGTTTCCCGATTCTTCCCCGTTTATCCATACACCAACCCTGCAGCCCCGGCTGCGGGGGAGGGGATTAAAAACAAATTCCAAATCCCGGTTTTTAATAAACAGCCTTGTTTAATGAAAATTTATAATGCGGCAGGAGTAATTCTCAATGGCGAAATTACTGGACGGAATCATTTTTTGTGAAATATTTCAATTTCCATATAGGACTCATTATTCCTTTTACCGGCAACCTGAACCATAATTACTTCATCAATTGTATCGTCTTTATATAAGCCAAGAGATGTAAAAACAGAATTATCATTACTAATTTGCTTTATACAAAAAGCATCAATTATCAACTTGGGTACATTTTCAACATCAAACTGACGTCCACCTGATTTTCCAAAAGTTATTCTGAATGCCCATTTTTTGTTTTCTGGTCTATCATTTGGAAAATTATTATTGGCCGCTTCTCTAATTCTTTCCCGCTTATCCTTATCCCTTTGCCCTTCTGTCATATTTCCATAAGTAAAAGCTTCATTAATTGTAAATGAATAAAACTTTGTATAAATATTTTCATCATCAAGATTCCACATTTTTCCTCCCTTACTTAAAACAAATCCAATTGTGTTATGTGTTTTGGATGAAAAGTACCAATTATTATAAAAGGATTAGGAGCAGTATAGTGATGTCTTTGAGTTGTACCGAGGAAAAAATACAAATCTTTTGTCTTCGCGAAATCATTAAAATATTTCTGCTTCACAGCTTCACAAGCTTTTTGCTCATCACCATCAAATTTCCTAAGACAATTCCAGAAAAGTTCTCCGGTTTCCCAATCTTCAATCATTGTTGTACTTCTCTTTCCCTCATCATCTTCAAATTTGAAAGAAAATTTATAGGGTAATTTCTTGACGATTTCAAACTTTTTATCATCTGCTTTATAAAAAAGATTATGCTGTTCAAACTGGGCAAGTTTTTTCTTTGACCATTCTCTTTCAGGTTCTTTTTTATAGATAAAATTGAGCACTTTTGTTGGTTTAAATACAGCCAGAGAAGTACGAATCTCTTTGTCTTTTGCTTCTGCAATCAACTGTGTTAAATTGGTATAGACCTTATTTAAAACATATTTTCTTCTTTCATTCCATGCATCGCCATCCGGGGGGGTAATGTCCCTAAATTTGTGTAAAAAGAAAAAAAAAGAAAGTGCCGCTCCAAGATGTTAAATTTGAATTGCAAAAACCAAAAAACAACAAAAAGGAGACCGCACAATGAATCTAAAAGTAAGAGC
>JAAYAN010000297.1 GCA_012719345.1 Ignavibacteria bacterium
CCTTGTTAGCCGTTCCATCGTGGTGTCGGAACCTTTCCTTTACCAGGACGGCTACGTTTACCTGGAAGCGGAAAACCGGTCCGACATTGAGTTTACACTGCTCAAGGTGGAAAGCGATGATTCGGGGATTCCTGCCCGCGTCATCCTGCCGCGTAGGAGTAAGGTGGTTTTCAGGGTGAAACAGCAGCCGGACAAAGCGGTGACTTACTCCTTCAGACTTGAAAATGTGTGGGTTGGGGTTGAAAAGATGGCGGAGTTTTCATTTGTGGTAAAATAGTTCCAATAATGAAGAATATGAGAAAAAGGATATGCCGGAACCCCCTGAGGTGGCTGCTTTTCGTTGCATTGTGGGGGCTGACAGCAGGAGATCTCTGTGCCCAGGAGCCTGTTCTTGTGAAAGCTGCCGGGGAGTTGATGGAGAAGGCAGAGCCGGTGTGGGTCGGGGGCAGGGAAGGCGAGATGAATCTGACCCTGGGGTTTCGTGGAGTCTTTAAAGGGGATGAAACCAAATCGTACCGGTTGAAAATCACGGCTTCGACGTTGTACCGCCTGTTCCTGAACGGTGAGTTTGTGGGATATGGCCCGGCCAGGGCTGCCCACGGCTGGTTCAGGGTCGATGAGTACGATCTGGGTCAGCGTGTCACGGAGGGGGAGAATGTGGTGGCCATTGAGGTGGCCGGCTACAATGTAAATTCCTATTACACGATCGACCAGCCTTCTTTTTTGCAGGCCGAGGTCACCGCGAATGGCGGTGTATTGCTGGCTACCGGTGCAGAAGGGGGTTTCGAAGCCTTTGAGGTAAAGGAAAGGCTTCAGAAGTGCGAGCGGTATAGTTTCCAGCGTCCTTTTACGGAGTATTACAGGCTTAACGAAGGATACGACCGGTGGCGGTCATCGGCCGCCGTTCCTGTCATTCCCGTGAAACTGAACGTGGTTCCCCAGGCAAAGCTCCTGGAACGCAACCTGGAGATGCCGGCCTTCAATGTGGTGAGCCCGGTGAAACTTATAGCCTCTGGAGAAGTGGAATTTCGCAAACCGGAGAAGTACCTCAAAGACCGTTCCCTGGAACGGATCTCCCCGAAGTTCAAGGGATACAGGGAAGAGGAACTGGAGGTTCTCCCTTCACAGATGATGCAGGAATTGGTCAACCGCCGGATGGTGGAGCGCCAGGAATCGTGGAGCGGCAAATCGGTACCCTTGAAGGGGAGGGAATTTTTGACTTTCGATCTGGGTGCCAACCTGACCGGATTTATTGGTGCTACGCTCACCTGTAGCGAACCATCCACTCTTTGCATTCATTTCGACGAAATCCTTACCCATGGGGATGTGAATTCCAAAAAGAGGATGTCCGACGTGAACAACCAGGTCATCTGGGAGCTGGCGCCCGGAACTTACCATCTCGAGAGTTTTGAAGCCTACACGATGAAATACCTCAAGCTCATTCTCCTGAAAGGGAAATGTGACCTGACGGGAATCTACCTTCGTGAATATGCCTACCCGCTGAATCCGCTCGCTACCTTTTCGAGCAGCAGCGATACCCTGAACGCCATCTATGCGGCTGCCCGGCAAACTTACCGGCAGAACTCTGTCGACATCTTCATGGACTGCCCTTCACGCGAGAGGGCCGGCTGGCTTTGCGACAGTTACTTCTCGGCCATCATGGAGCGCGATTTTACGGGCGGGGCGAAGGTGGCACATAACTTCTACGAGAACTATGCGCTTCCCGAACGATTCGACCATCTTC
>JAAYAN010000275.1 GCA_012719345.1 Ignavibacteria bacterium
AATAATCTCTGGATCATGTTTAGGGGCAACATCAGGAATCACAAAAGGAACAATAACTGGAACAAACTCAGACTTAGGAATAATCTCTGGATCATGTTTAGGGGCAACATCAGGAATCACAAAAGGATCAATAACTGGAACAAACTCAGACTTACCCTCCTCAGAAATAGAAAGCGTTAAATCTGGAGTCATAATAGGAACTAATCCAGACCCTTTATCAGTAAAACCGCTTACTTCTTTTGGATACGAAACAGGAACCAGTTCATATTCTTCACGTATCCGCTGTCTTTGTGTACCAGGGTAAGGCGTTAATGTTGGTAACGTTGTCTCTTTAGTTTGTTTAGTAGTTGCTTTTTGGATTTGAGTTGCGGCTTGCTTAACTTCTGTGGCAGGCTTCGCGAGAGCAGGAATCGCAGAGACTTCTTTTGGCGTGTAAGGCACTAGCTGGGTTAACCGTTTTCCCTGCTTCGCCACTTGCTTAGACATCTGTAAAGCTTCAAAGGTGCTGATGTTTTTTGTACTCTTAACCGACAAAGGCTTAACTTGAGTTATCACAGTTTGACGAGTGCCAACTGCCTTACCGATTGATGCCCTAGCGTTAGATGCTGACTTTTTGATGTCACTAACCATTTTAGTTATAGGCGTTGAAGTTTTAGTTTTAACAGTGGTCAACGAACCAATCTGCCCCAGCTCTTTAGATATGTATGGTTTAGTAACTGAAACCTTAGAAACCGTTTTAGTCACGGCTGGGCTGACAAGTTTCTGCTCTGCCTTCAAAGCCGCTTTTAACGTTAAATCATCCAGTGACTCTTTAGGAACAGCCCGAAGCAACTTTGCCATTTCAGTGTTAGGCGCTTGCACACTCTTAACGTAAGACGCTTTCTGATACACACCAGTTTCCTTAATGCCCTTCACTAAGTTTGCTGGTGCTTCCCTGAACGGTTCAGACGCTAACCTAACATCCTTAAAAGACTGCGGAACCAAATCGTCAGCGTACTTACCAGTAACCATTTTAGAGTAAGCCTTCAAGTCGGGAACAACACGCCTAGCAACACTACTGGCTTTAGTAACTACAGGTGAAGCCGCAACCTTTTCACCTACAAGAACAGCCTTCGCTTTAACAGGCTCCACAACCCCATACTTCACGCCATACTTGACGGGACTAACAAGCTTGCCAGTTAAAGCCGCGCCAGCTTTAGCCTCAACCAAATCCAACTTTGTACCTATTGCTGCCGCTCTACGTGAAACCACAAGCTCACTTGCCTTACCAAGTCCAGGCTCAATCCTGTTAGCGGCAGACTCAAACAGTCGCGTAGAACGCGCTAACGCTGACTCTGCCGCCTTGTTAATACGGGGATTCACTACTGTTTTAATCACAGTAGAAGTTTTCCCAGCAACCGCGCCAGTAGCCATGCCAGTCAGCAAAGCCGCGCCTGCCTCGCCAAACGCTGAACCCATACTGTAGCCGAAAGGCATCTCGTTCATTCGTTGAGCTTCACCGCTGCCAGTAATCAAGCTTATGCCACTGCCTACAACTGTAGGACCCAACTGTGGAGTTTTCACTGGCGTGTAAACAAGTTTTTGCTGTTGAACAGACGAAACAGCAGATTTAGCTAGGCTTGCTGTGCCGTAAGCTTCAGTTTCCAAAGCGTTAACTGCACCTGCCTCAAAACTTAAAACGGGTTTAATAGCCATTTCAGTTTCAGCACGAATCAACTTGTTAATTAACGTGTCCTCTTTAGTTTGAGAAGCAACAACCTTCCCGAAAACGTCAGCGGCAACCAACAATTGCGCTCCAATACCTAAATCGCTTTGCTTAACTGGCTCAGGCTTTTTTGTCACTTCATAAGAAACAGCCTCAACCATCGGAGCTTTAGCCACTGTTGGACCCATCACCGCCGTTTTTTCAGGCGTTGGCGTGGCTGTCCAGTAGCTTGAAGGCTCCAACTCTTCTTTTGCAGGAACCATTACTGATTCAACTTTAGTTACTGTGTAGCCTGCTGGCGGCGTTATTTGTGTTCCTCCAGCGCGGGTTAGGTCAGCCCCAGACGCAGGCATCACAGACGGCTTTGCAGGTGACGGCGTGGCTGTCCAGTAGTCTGAACGGGGCAGTTCAGCCGCTGTTGGCGTTTGGCTGGCTTGTTCACGTTTTAAAGCGGCTGCTCGGTTGGCTGATTGTACTCGCATGGCGTGTTGGTATTGTCCTTGCGTGATTTCGCCTTTTCTGTAGGCTTGCTCGAACCGTTTGGTTTGCGCGTCTACTTGGGCAACTGTGAAGCTCAAGGTTTGCGCCGCCTTGCTTGGTTAATGTCTTTTTTTGCTTCTTTGCTCATTTTTGACCTGTAATTACTTTTTGTGTAGCGCCAATATGCTCTTAGGGTGGGGTCAGATTTTCCTCCTATGGGTCTGCCTCTTGGTCTTTTCTGTTTCATGTCTTGCATTACTCCTTATTTGTCTTGGACAAATACGCAAAATATATAAGAGTTAACTTGCTTAATAAACCTAACGAATTGTCCTAGACAAAAAGAAGTGGTAAAAACTGGGCATAATAAAAAAAATCAAGTCATACGGCAAACAAAAAATCAGCGAATACCAAGACGAAAAAGCCTTCAGAAAACAAGAAAAAGCAATCTATAAAGACTCAGAAAGAAAAGGCAGACTAGCAAGAGCAAAAACAGAAGGCTACAAAGCAGGCAGAACCAAACCACGCTCAAAAATCGCCAGAGCAACCAGCATGATACGCACAGACGGCCCAGACCCGTTCGGTTTCTTTCAATCATCTAAGCCCAGACAGAAAACCAGAAGAAAACGGTCAGGCACAACAATTATTATTAAGCAAGGTTCAAGTCGAAGGCGCAAGAAACGTTCAAGCCAAAGTTATTTTGACCAATTGCTATAGGTAGGTGAATGTGTTATGCCATGTAAAAAAAGTAAAAGAAAAATCCG
>JAAYAN010000155.1 GCA_012719345.1 Ignavibacteria bacterium
AAGAATTCAATCAAAAACCTTTCGCCATTAGTCAATGGTTGTTTTAAATCGTTTAGGATTTTCCAGTCTGGTATAACTCTGTTCATATGCTGGTTTTAAAATGGCTACTAACGTTTTGAGGCTTTGCGTTGTGGGGGATTTTTACAACTACCGTTCATACGAAGCAGAAATGTTGAATCTTGCACAAATGCTTCAGCGAAGCACGTCAGCCCCCATAACGCAAAACCGCTGTTACCAGCTGGCGTTCTGTCGTCCGTGTCTGTAAACCATTGTCGTTATTGAGTTTCCGTGTCATTTTTCTTTGTCGTGTTGGTCTGTGGGTTTGCGTGTTTTATTTTTTCTAAAAGGGTTGGAAAAATATTTTGAAATTCTCTTTTGGGTGGCGAAGGTGGAAGCTCTTTTGCAATTTTTGGTCTGTGCGTTAGCTTGTGCGAATTGCAAATGTGCTTTCACCTTGTGCGTTGGCTATTTGGTATTTAGTGTCATCATAATTTCTCTAAAACTTGCTAGTCCAGCTTCTAGGTTTTCAATAATATCTTCTGCCAGTTCTTCAGGGTCAGGTAAGTTGTCCAAGTCTGCCAGTGATTTGTCTTTGAGCCAAGATATGTCAAGGCTTGTTTTATCTCTTGAAATGATTTCCTCATAGCTGAATTTTCTCCAACGTCCTTCGGGATTTGTTTCAGGGTGATATGTTTCTTTTCGTTTGTTTCTGTTGTCGGGTTTGTAACAGTCAATGAAGTCTTTTAGTACGTCAATGTTTAAAGGGTTTTTCTTTAAGGTGTGGTGAATATTAGTTCTGTAGTCATAAACCCAAATCTCTTTTGTCCAAGGATTTTTACTTGCAGGTTTGTTGTCAAAGAAAATCACATTTGCTTTTACTCCTTGAGCATAAAATATTCCTGTCGGTAAACGAAGAATTGTATGTAGGTCGGTTGTTTCTAAAAGCTTTTTACGAACTGTTTCACCTGCACCGCCTTCAAACAATACATTGTCAGGCAATACAACGGCTGCTTGTCCTGTGGTTTTAAGCATTGAACGTATATGCTGCACGAAGTTTAATTGCTTGTTACTTGTCGTTGCCCAAAAGTCTTGACGGTTGTAGGTTAAATCGTCTTTCTCTTGCTCGCCTTCGTCATTGGTAAAAGTCTGTGAACTCTTTTTGCCAAAAGGTGGATTGGCTAAAACGTAATCGTAGGTTGTTGGAGAAGCTGCAATCAAGGCATCAGCAGGGGAAATGAAATTATCGCTTTCAATGTCGCCAATGTTATGTAAGAACAAATTCATTAAAGCCAAACGTCTTGTTCCTGCAACAATTTCGTTTCCGAAAAAGGTCTGCATTTTCAGAAACTTGTTTTGCTCCTTATCCAGTTTGTTATTCTCTACTATGAAATCGTAAGCAGCTAAAAAGAAACCACCCGTTCCGCAACTTGGGTCAGCAATGGTTTTCATTGGCTGTGGCTGAATACATTCTACCATTGCCCGAATCAATGGACGTGGCGTAAAGTATTGTCCTGCACCGCTTTTTACGTCTTGTGCATTTTGCTCTAAAAGTTTTTCATAAATATCTCCTTTCACATCTGCACCCATTACCAACCATTGCTCACTATCAATCATATCAATGATTTTGGCAAGCATAGCAGGGTCTTGAATTTTGTTTTGGCTCTTGGTAAATATTTGTCCTAAGATACCTTTAGCGGTGCTTAATTCACGAAGCAAAGTTGCATAGTGTAATTCCAGTTCTGCACCCTTTTTATTGGTCAAACTTTCCCAATTGTATCCTTTTGGAATAGGTAATTTCCTGTTGTGTGGTGGCTTACTGTATTCATCAGCCATTTTTAAGAAAAGCAAATAGGTAAGTTGCTCTAAATAATCTCCATATCCTACGCCTACATCACGCAGGGGATTACAGAAACTCCATACTTTGCTTACTATACTTGATGTTGTCATATTAGCTTTTATTTATTACCCATTCGACATCAATTAGACGCACTTCACAACCCGGATTGTTTTGTTGCACTACGTTTAATACCATTCCTCTATCGAAACGACCTGCAATTTGCATCACATCAATTCTTTCTATTCGAGGATTCTGCCCAGGGCAGGAGATTTCAACTACAACAATGATTTCTTGAAAATTCATTTTTTATTTCTTTTAATTAGTTTTTTATCCCAACCTTTTTCTTTGATAAATGCCAAACACTTTTCAGTTTCAGCTTCATTAAACTTTTCAGCTTTGGTTTTATGTTTTTCGCCCTTTAAATTAATTTTCCATTCTGCCATTGATTGGCGAATGACTTTTAAATCGGTGCTTTGAATGTCTTCTATTACTTTACAAACAGTTGCCAGTAATTCGGTTTTATGCGAACGCTCTTTGGTGCTGTATTTTGAAAATATATCAGTTAAATCGTTTACGGCTGATTGCATTTTTTCAGTATTTGGATTCGTACTGTTGAACAATGTTTTTTCATTCAGCACTTCAATGTGATTGCCCGATTTTTTGAAATATTGCTTATTATTAATGACTTTTTTGATGGTTGGCGGATATGGCCCTAAATGCCAACGGTTGTAGTTGAAGTAGGTAGGAACACCATAAACCTTATCCATTAAATATGCATATTTTGCCAATGTCATTTCTCCGTGTTCGATTTGTTTTTGTTTAGATGCTTTGGCAACAATACCCAGCAACTGCATTTGATAGAAATATTCGTTTTTAGGTTTGTAAAGGGGAATAACTTTTGTTTCTTTTTGCTCTGCAACAGCTGTAACCAACTTCCCCTCAAACGCCTTTTTCAATATGCTCTGCTTTAAGGTTTCTGCCTGTAGCAAGCTTTGCCTGATGGTTTCTTCTATTTTATCGCAAACCGTGAGTTTGCTTTCTATTTCATTTACAATTTGCTCTTGTTCTTTTATTTCAGGTAGTTTAATTGGAATTTCCTTTACAATCTTTAGATTTAGATTTGCCATTGTAGTGCCACCTGCATTTAATTCTAAATATTTCTTTATTGGTTGGCTAGAGAGATAATAGTAAAGAAACCTTGAGTTAAGTTTTGTTGGGTTTGGTCTGAAGTACAAGCTACCAGTACCACAAAACCAACCATCTTCAGTTTTTGAAACTAATCCACATCTCCCCATTTCACCTCTTCTACCCATTATTACGTCTCCTTCTTTTAAAATATAGTTTGGAAGGCTTTGCATCTTTTCATTCCGAATTGAATACGAATAATTTGGAACAATTTTCCCATTTTGAATATGCATTGGATTTATTAAAGGAATTCCATTTTCAATATAATCTTCCTTGTGTAATTGAGTGCCAAAAGGTCCAATTTGAATTTTAATATTCAAATCAACCATATTAAATATTGGATAGTCATTACTTTCAAACGCCCATTTCAACAAACTTTGCCTGTACACTTTTAATTGCTGTTGGGCAGTAAGCAGTTGTTGTTTGCCGTTTTCTAATTCACTTAGGAGTTCTTCTATTTTGGCTACTATGGCTTCTTGTTCCTCAAAAGGTGGAAGAGGTACAAATATTTTTTTGGCTGATTCATCATTTAAAGCCGATTGCGTTGAACCGGAGCAAAGTTTGTCTTTTTGTTGTTTAAATAAATTGGATGTTAAGTAATAATAAATGAACTTGTTAAATAGTTTATCATCTCCTCTTATCTGAAAAAATCCAGTTGAAAAGAGTTGTGCGTCAAGTTCACTAGTAATTAGTATTGCTTTGTCAGTACTCTTCATTCTTGCCTGAAAAACATCCCCAAGTTTTGCAATTCTATTAGCTCTTGAAGGTTTATTATTAAATTCATATTCGCCTTCAAAAGTGATTTTGTCTTCTTTAATACTTCCAGTAGAATAATACTTTTTCTTGCCTTTAAATTCTGGAACACCAGTTTTAATGAACTGCAAGTCATTTACTAAAGAAACTAATTTCCAATGTGGTGGTATATTATTATTTCGTTTCATTGGGTAAGTTAATTTCTGCTGGTTGTACTGCTGTGTTTTCTTGTGCTGCTTCCACGACTTCTTTAGCACTATTTAATTCATTAGTTAATTGGTCTCTTTCAAGCTTCAACTTGTCATTCAAAAATTTATGCTTGATTTCAAAGTCAGCAAATATTTCACTCCATTTCTTGGCATATACTTTTACCCTTCCGTTGTCCTTTGAAAGTATTAAATGGGGGATGCCGTGATTTTTATTTGTTTCAATTAAATCTTCAATATACCCTGATGTGTCAAATTTTCTACCAACTAAATAGAATTCCCAAAACATATTACTTGCATTGAATTCAGGTTGCGAAGTAATTACCTGTAAATACTTATGGACTTGAGTGTATTGCTCTTGTCCTAAAGAAATTTGTGGATGCTTTAATTCAACTACGATATTCTCAATCCGATTAACCAGAATATTTTGGCGACAGGCAAAAATGTCCATCTCTTTCAATTTGTGCGGATGGTAAATTTCGGTTGAAGTGTCTTTTTTGGTTAGATGATATAAGAATCTTCTTAGTGCCTCTTCAAATTTCGGCTCTGCTGCTGTTACTAAGTGGTATTGTTCTCCGAATATCCAATAATGGCTTTCAATGAGTTTTTGAAGGTGGTCAACTTCATTTGCTTTTAGGTCAGGATTGAAAACCAAATCCTTTAAAAGGTAAAATGTTTTGTACCTATCTTCAATGAGTTTAATGGTTTCAATTATGCTGTTGAGCTTTGTTGTTTTAAAGAGTTTGGCTAAATCTTCTCTTTCTTCGGATTCTAATTCTACGACTTCGTCAATAATCTTTAATAAGTTCTCTCTCTCGTTTGAATCAAGCAGAAGGTCTAAAAGTCTTACAAAGGTTTTCTTTTGGTCAATATTTAATGCTGTGAATAATTTCGGCTGTGCTTCATACAGCCCAATTATTGTTTCTTCGAGTTGTGGCTTTTTATATTTTTCTTCCCATTCATTTTCATAAGCAGGCAATATTCCGTCTTGCTCATATTTTTCAACAAGTCTGGAAGCGTAAATTCTAAGAAATGGTTTTCTTTTCTCTCTAAGAAACTTGTTTACCTCCTTAATCAAATATTTGTATTCAGGTGACGATTTGGCTTTACCAAAAAGCTTAGATTGAATCTCTTCTTCGTTACTATTGAAATCAAAATCATTAAAAAAATCACTACTGATGTAAACACTATGAAAAAACTCATCACCCTTTTTGTTCAGAGTTGTATAGTCTTTGTAAACTTCAATTTCACTACCGTTAAGAAAATAGTATTTTGAAAATTCTTTATGAAGTGATTCCTTCCATTGGATGTATTTCACTCTAAATGTGGTGTTGCTTGGCTCGTAGAGAATTTCAATATCATCTTGAAAGTCAAGAATATTTTGAGTGAAATCTAAAGGCTCACCATTAATAATGATGGAATAGTTTTTTGCCTTGTTTAATTCCAAGAACCAACAGAATTCGCAGATTAAAAAAGGAATAATTGAATTCTCTAATTCTTGTTTTGAGATTGTAATGTTGAAGAATGAAACTGCTGTTCCGGTTTGATTTTGAACTGGTTTCTCAAAAGTTGTTGGTTGGAAATTATTCAACCCTTCAATATTTATCTGAATAGAGCCACTTACCAATTCTTCCTTTTCCTGATATGTTGTTGTCCATCTTGCATTATGAGCAAACGTGAAAAATGTAAGTCTCCCAACTCCGTTCTTTCCGTGCATAATGGAAGTGTGCTTTGGAGAAGATATTTCAACCGTCTTTTCTGATTCATAAAACGGGTTGAATTTTAATGAAAGTTTGCTTAGATCAATTCCATAGCCATTGTCTGTAATTGTGAGTGTTTCTAAATGACCTAATTCATTTGCACTATAATTGATGTGGATAGTATTTGCTTTCGCGTCAAAGCCATTCCAGATATACTCAGCTACAGCCAATTTCTCATTGTAGTTTTTCAGTATTTTCTGAATACCCCTTGATGTTATTTTTACATTACTTGCCATTATGCTGCCAGTGCTTCATTTAATTCGTTAATAATTTCTTCTGTTTGGTCGCCAAACAATTGCCACATCTTGCCCAATCCGCCTTGTGCGTTGAAGGGATTCAAATCAAAGTCGTCTTTGTCAATGTGAAAACTATTCACCACATAATCTTTAATCATTCTTAGCCACTGCATTTGTTCTTCGTTGAATTTGGTTGCTCCGGCTTGTTTCTTGAAAACCCAATCCTGAAAATTTTTGTCCACTATTTTATCGTAACTGGTCAATGTGCTGTCTAACCCACTGATTTTACGAATCAAAGAAACAATTGCGGTTAGTTCGTTCCTTGGTGAGCCGTTGCATTGTTCCAAAGCTTCATAAGCTCTCCATACATTCAAAGGTGCAAGTGAAGGTTTATCGTTTTGGAGTTTTTCCAATACCTCTTTAATCATAGAATAGGTTAATTCTCTTCTTCTAAATGGTTGGTTGTAAAAAATCTGCAAAGCCATTAATTCGTCTTTGTGTTCTAGCATCCATTCTGAAAAACTAGTAATAATTTCATTGGCTTTGTTGGTGTTGTCTTTGTCCCAACCAACGTGAATCACTTCATCAGGATTTGCCAAGTCAATTTTTTGTTCGTGTGCTTTGCGAACATTTTCAATGTATTCGTTTAGTTCTCCTGTAAATACTTTGGCTGCTTCGTTTTGCAGAGTTTCTGTTTGTGCTTTGATTTTCGCTTCAATCTCTACAGGAGCAACACCTGACATTTCAGTTCTTACTTTGTTTTCAATTTCTTCTAAAACATCAGGATTAAAAGCATTCAATAATTCTTTTACCACTTGCGAAACGCTTTTCCCGTTGGCTTTTTCGGCAAATTGTTTTTTCTCTTTTTCTGTAATTTGTTTGTCTAATCGGGTCAGTCGGTTAGCTAAAGAAGTGAACAATTCTTCTTCTCTTGCACCTACTGCAATAGCTTGAAGCAAATCTTTTAATGGAACGCCAGGTTTCTTTTCTAAAGGTCGGCTATCGGTTTTTAAACTCTTGGTTACACCAATGGCATCCACAATTACAAAATGGTCTTTTGTGAATTTTGCAGTAGGTGTTACTTTTCGCAAACTATCCAAATCAATGGTTCGTGTACCTCTGCCTTTCATCTGTTCAAAGTAGTTTTTGCTCTTTACATCTCGCATAAAAAGCAAACATTCCAAAGGTTTTACATCTGTACCAGTGGCAATCATATCTACCGTTACCGCAATCCTTGGATGATAGTCGTTACGGAATTGAGCCAAGGTGCTTTTTGGGTCTTCGCTGTTGTAGGTGATTTTCTTGCAGAATTTATTTTCTTCGGCAAACTCCTCACGTACAATATCAATTATGTCGTTTGCGTGGCTATCTGTTTTTGCAAAAATCAATGTTTTAGGAACTTCAAAATTTCCGTTCTTGTCGTAACGGTCTTTGAAAATGGTCGGTAAATGCTCTTTAAAAGTGCGAATGATGGTTCTTATCTGATTTGGATTTACTACTTCTTTGTCCAATTGCTGTTTTGAATATTCTTCATCTTCATCCTGCAATTCCATTCTTTTTTTTCTGCTCAGGCGTTCACGGTGTTCAATGTATTCGCCTTTCCAAAGTGTCGCACCTTGTTGGGTTACTTTGGTATCTATGATAAATACTTCATATCCTACATTAACACCATCAGCAACCGCCATTTCGTGAGAATATTCACTAACAAGATTTTGGTCGAAATAACCGATGGTTCTTTTGTCGGGAGTGGCTGTTAAGCCAACTTCAAAAGCATCATAATATTCAAGAACTTGTTTCCACAAATTGTATATGCTTCTGTGGCATTCATCAATAACGATGAAATCAAAAAACTCAATCGGCATTTTGCCGTCATACTCAATAGGTGGAATTTCCTTTGGTTGGTATTTTCTCTCGTTTGGATTTTCTTCTTCGGCTGCTTCTTCTAATTCGGTTCCTTTCAAAATGGAGTACAAACGCTGAATGGTACTGATACAAACCTGACTGTCGGTTGCTATGTAGCTTGATTTTAGTCTCTGAACGCTGTATAGTTCAGTAAATTTCCTATTGTCATCATTCGGAACGAATGACATAAATTCCTGCTCTGCTTGTTCGCCAAGGTTTTTAGTATCAACCAAAAACAAAACTCGTTTTGCCTTTGCATATTTCAACAAGCGATATATGGCAGTTATAGCTGTAAAAGTTTTTCCTGAACCTGTTGCCATTTGAATCAAGGCTCTTGGTCGGTTCTCTTTGAAAGACGTTTCAAGTCTTGTGATGGCGTTGATTTGGCAATCTCTCAAACCATCAGTTTGCAAAGCAGGTAAATCCAATAATCTTCTGCGAAGTGATTTGTCTCGTTTTACCCAATCTCTTAATGTTTCAGGTCTGTGAAAACTAAAAACTTCTCTTGCTCTTGGTTTTGGGTCGGTAAAGTCGGTAAACCTTGTTACTTCTCCTGTGCTGATATATACAAAAGGCAAAGGTTCATTCTTTAGATGTTTGAGTTTTGCGTTTGCATAATCTTCACCTTGACCTTCGTGAACAGTCATTCTATGGCCTTCTTCTTCACGTTTAGCTTCAATTACTCCACAGGGTTTTCCGTCAACAAAAAGCACATAATCCGCAGGACCAACATCTGTCAAATATTCTTTTACAGCAACCCCAATTCCAGCATTCAAATTAATCTGTTTGATGCTTTGAATAACCCAGCCGCAAGCAGTCAACTGCTTGTCAATGTTATCTCTTGCTATTTGCTCTGGGTTTTGGTTTGCCATTATTTAATATGAAATATAATTTAGTCGGTTAAAGTACAAATTTTCAGTTTTAGAACGGTCATTCTCGTCCTGTGGCGGGTGGGAGAATTGGCTCTTTTGCAAGCTTTGGTTTATGCGTTGGCTTGTGCGGCTTGCAAATGTGCCAATTGTGCGTTGGCAGAATTTCAAAATATTTTGTGCGGTGGGAAAAAAAATAAAACACAGAAGGGTCGGCAATGAGTGTCTGCTTACTCGCTGTCCGTTTGTTATATAGTTTCTATGTCTGTATTCACCTGTCAAAATGGTTTACTTTTTCTATTTTTGTCGTTCGTTTTCTTGTTGTCGTGTCGTTCTCTACGCTTGCTGG
>JAAYAN010000156.1 GCA_012719345.1 Ignavibacteria bacterium
AGCCACGCTTGTAAACCAAAACCAGGAGGCGGGATTTTATGAAGTTAAATTTGATGGTTCGCAGTTTGCTTCCGGCGTTTACATATACCGTCTGGAAGCCGGCAGTTACACAGCCGTAAAGAAAATGTTACTGCTAAAATAATGAAGAAGTAATAATTAAAAATTAAGAATTATTGTTGCCCGGCAGCTGCCGGGCTTTTTTATTTTAATGATGTAATCATAAACGTATTAAATTAACAGACCGATAAAATAATTATTTATTTCTTCAAAAAAACATCTGTAAGGGCGTTATTTTTCCCAAGTTATTTTTTTTAAGTAATTTCCTTAGCATTGCATTATTTAGCTGTTTTTGGTTACATTTACATTTCTGAAATAATGGAGAAATAATGTTTTCTAATCTGATGAAGAAAATTTTTGGCGACAAGAATACCAAAGCGATAAAAGAGATATCGCCTTTGGTTGAAAAGATAAATGCCGAATATGAAAAGCTTGTGAACCTTTCTGATTTTGAACTTAAACAAAAAACGGAAGAATTTAAAAAGAAAATAGCTGCCGAAACCGAAGAACTTCGGAATAAAATAATTGAATTAAAAAACCAGCTTAAATCGGATAATACAGAAATTGATTCGATAAGTATCCACGAAGAACTGGATAAACTTAACGAACAGCTTGATGAAAAATACGAAGAAGTGTTGGACAGTATTCTTCCCGAAGCATTTGCCGTTGTAAAAGATACTTGCCGCCGGCTTGTAGGAAAAACCTGGGAGGCTGCCGGAAATAAAATTACATGGGATATGGTGCCTTACGATGTACAGCTTATAGGCGGCATTGTTTTACATCAAGGCAAAATAGCCGAAATGGCTACAGGCGAGGGTAAAACACTTGTTGCTACAATGCCTATATATCTTAATGCATTAACCGGCAACGGTGTGCATGTTGTAACAGTAAACGATTATCTTGCCAAACGCGATAGCGAGTGGATGGGTGAAATATTTAAATTTCACGGACTGACTGTCGGCTGTATTATAAATACAATGAGTCCCGAAGAACGAAAAGATATTTACGGAAAAGATATAACCTACGGAACAAACAATGAATTCGGTTTCGATTATCTGCGCGATAATATGTCCATAAGCCTCGAAAATTGCGTTCAGCGGGGACACAATTATACAATTGTTGACGAAGTTGACTCGGTTTTAATTGACGAAGCTAGAACTCCGCTTATAATTTCGGGTCCGGTAGGAACAACCGAGCACAAATACGACGAAATGAAACCTAAAGTTGAAAATCTTTACAGGCTTCAATCGAAACTTGTTGCAAGCATTGTTCAGGAAGCAGAATCGCTTTTACAGAAAAATGAAAATATATCGCGTGCCGGAATATTACTTTTAAGAGCGCACAGAGGTTTGCCAAAAAATAACAAACTTGCAAAATTGTTCAGCGAGCCCGAATACAAAAAGCTTATGCAAGAAACCGAGCTTGAGTTTTTACGCGAAAAAGGCAAAAGAATGCCCGAAATTGATGAAGAACTTTATTTCGCAATTGATGAAAGAAATAATTCAATCGACTTAACCGAAAAAGGACGCGAAGAACTTGCACGCGGTTCTTCCGAAGGAAAGGCGTTTTTTGTGCTGCCCGATCTCGGCACCGAAATAAGTCTTTTTGAAAACGATAAATCTTTATCCGAAAAAGAAATAATTGCTAAAAAAGATGCTCTTTACAAGCTGTATTCAGAAAGAAGCGACAGAATTCATACAATAAATCAATTATTGAAAGCTTATTGTCTTTTCGAAAAAGATGACGAATACGTAATTACCGAAGAAGGCAAAATTGCAATTGTTGATGAGTTTACGGGCCGTGTTCTTCCCGGAAGAAGATATTCCGACGGTTTGCATCAGGCAATTGAAGCAAAAGAAAACGTTAAAGTTGAAAGAGATACGCAAACGCTTGCAACTATAACACTTCAAAATTATTTCCGGTTGTATAAAAAAATTGCGGGAATGACCGGTACAGCCGAAACCGAAGAAGCAGAATTTCAGGAAATTTACAGTTTGGAAGTAGTTGTAATTCCAACAAACAAACCTATTTCCCGTATAGATGATGAAGATGCAATTTTCCGTACGAAAAGAGAAAAATACAATGCTATAATTTTAAAAGTGGAAGAATTACTCGCGGAAAAAAGACCAATGCTGGTTGGAACAACAAGCGTGGAAGTTTCCGAAACCATAAGCAGAATGCTTAAACGTAAAGGAATTCCGCATAATGTATTAAATGCAAAACAGCATAAACGCGAAGCCGAAGTTGTTGCGTTTGCTGGACAGCCGGGTGCGATTACCATAGCAACAAATATGGCAGGTCGCGGAACTGACATAAAATTAGGCGCCGGAGTTAAAGAAAAGGGCGGCTTATATATTTTAGGAACCGAGCGCCACGAATCGCGCCGAATAGACAGGCAGCTTCGCGGACGATCCGGAAGACAAGGCGATCCCGGTATGTCTAAGTTTTATCTTTCGCTTGAGGATGACTTGATGAGGCTTTTCGGAAGCGAAAGAATTTCGAACGTGATGACACGTATGGGTCTTGAAGAAGGCGAAGTCATCCAGCACCCTATGATTACGCGGTCTGTTGAGCGTGCCCAGAAAAAAGTTGAAGAAAATAACTTTGCTATACGTAAACGTCTTCTTGAATACGATAACGTAATGAATCAACAGCGCGAAGTTATTTACGACCGCCGGCGAAAAGCTCTTGAAGGCGAAAGATTAAAAGACAGCGTACTCGATCAGCTTTACGAGTTTATTAACGACCTTGTGGAAGATAATTACGAAAATGCAGAAATTGATATAATAAAAGAAGAGATGCTTAAGAATCTTCTGGTAGATATTACTGTTGATCCTAAAACTTTTGCCGATCTTGGCAAAGAGGGCTTGCGCGACAAATTGTATGAAGCTGCAAAAACATTTTATCAGCGGAAAGAAGAAATGCTCGGTTCCGAATTAATGGGAAAACTTGAAAGATTTGCCGTTTTGAGCGTTATAGATGAAAAATGGAAAGAACATTTGCGCGAAATGGATGATATGAAGGAAGGTATCGGTTTACGCGCATACGGGCAGAAAGATCCTTTAATAGAATATAAACAGGAAGGATACAGACTTTTTGTAACTATGCTGAATGAAATCAGAAACAATATTCTATCGTTTTGCTTTAAGTTTTTCCCGCAGGCTCCCGAAGAAATTCAGCGCAGAAACAGACCTGTACAGCGTATGCAGACTATAAAAGACGAAGTTACGGGGCTGGGTTCGCAGGGAGGACATCCCGAGGGAACTGAAAGAGGTAAACAGCAGCCGGTAAAAGTTGAAGATAAAATCGGAAGAAATGATCCCTGTCCTTGTGGCAGCGGTAAAAAATATAAACAATGTTGCGGCAGTTAACCAGAGGATTTTATGAAAAAAATAGAAGCTATTATCAGACCTTTTAAATTGGATGAAGTTAAAGATGCCTTGATGGAAGAAGGCGTGAAAGGTCTTACTATTACTGAAGTTAGGGGTTATGGCAGACAAAGGGGGCATAAAGAAACTTATCGCGGAAACGAGTATCAGATAGAATTTGTTCCTAAAATTAAGATTGAAGTAGCGGTTGATGATGCCATTGCAGATAATGTGATTGAAGCAATTGTGCGCGTTGCCCAAACTGGACAAATAGGAGACGGTAAAATATTTATTTACGATATTCGGGATGCTGTAAGAATAAGAACGAACGAGTCGGGACCCGAAGCATTATAACATTTAAATGCCGGAGATTTATGAAGTTATTTAAAATATATCTGGTTGCAGCCTTGCTATTTATTACAGGATGCGGTGTCTGGAACGATCTTACCACCTACTTCAACCTTTACTTTAACCTTTCAACCTTGTTTGAAGAGGCAGAAGACAAAATTCTTGCCGAACGCACCGATATGTTTTATTTTAAACAGGCGCCTCTTGCTAAAGATATTTCGCAGCAGCTTGATAAAGTTATAGAAAAAAGTTCTAAAATTCTTCAGTTCAACACAAAATCGTCCTATTTTAACGACGCATTGTTTATCACCGGGAAATCTTTTTATTACAAAGAAGAATTTCCTAAAGCTCTCCGTAAATTTAAAGAACTTCTTAACAGAAACGATGAGGATTTTAATTTTTCAGCCAGATTGTGGGTCGGGAAAACGAACTTGCAGATGCGGAATTTTTCGGAAGGGATGGACGTTCTCGATAAATTGAAGGAAGATACAAAAGATACCGAAAACAAAGAAATAGCCCAGGAAGCATTATACACGCAGATAGGTTATTGGATATACCGGGAAAATTACGAAACTGCCGTTGAATACTGTTATCAGCTTATTCCTCTGCTTGATGAAAAAGAAAAAATTTCCCAGGTTTATTTTGAAATGGGTTATTTGTATCTGGAAATTGACAGTCTGGAAAATGCCGAAAAATCATTTATTACAGCTTTGGAAAATGAACCGCTTTTCGATGTTGAATTTAACAGTCAGTTTGAGCTGGGCAAAATAGATTTTATCAGGAAAAATTACGATAAAGCGCTTGAAATTTTTGAAAAGCTGAAAGAAGAGGATAAATACAGCATATTCTTTGATAAACTGGATTTAGAAATTGCCAATATCAATTTTGAAAAAGGGGAGATTAATTTGGCAATGGAAGGTTATACAAAAATTGATTCGGTTTATAAAGACTCGCCAAGCGCCGGCGAAGCTGCTTATAAATTAGCTGTAATATTTGCGGAGAAATATAAAAATCTCGACAGCGCAAATGTGTATAATGAAAAGGCGTTCGCTTCAAAAGCAGACCCCGTAATAATTTCTTCTGCCCGGGTCAAAAGAATTATTTATGCCAAATATTTCGAATACCGCAATGAATTGACAAAACTGAATAAACAATTATTATATCTGACAGATTCAACAGCATTTATAAACGATTCTTTAATTTATGCCGCAAAGCTCGATTCGATAAATAAGAGAAATGAAGAAGAAGGAAACGCTCCCGAAGAGCAGAAAAAAACTTCAGCCCGTCCGCCGTCAGGTACAAACCGAAGGACAGCAGAACAGATGCAAACTCAGCAGACGGGATCAACTGACCAGCTTATCGCTCCTGTTCGTCCTCAAATATCAGCGGATTCGGTTAAATCAAAGCTGTCTAATTCCTATTTTGAAATGGCAAATCTGTTTTACACGGAATTAAATGAATCCGATTCGGCAAAATATTATTATGAATTGTCGTTGAATAAATACCCGGGATATACAAAAAATGCGGCGAAATCCAAATTTGCACTTGCAAATTACCTGCTTGCGGAAGGTAACAAAGAAAAAGCCGACAGCCTTTATCTGGAAATATACAACACTTCCAACGAAACTGTAATTGTTAACGAATCGGCAAAGCAAATCGGGAAACCGCTTATAAATACAGGTGCAGATCCTTTGGAAGAGCAGATGCTGGGTGCTGAACAATTGTACGAGAATAAAAAATTTGAAGCAGCTGCAGAAGAATATCTTAACATATTTAAATCTAATCCATCTTCTAAAATGGCGCCAAAAGCTTTGTATGCTGCCGGATTTATTTACGAGAACGATTTGAATGTTCCTGAAAATGCTTTTAACTATTACGACAGTCTTATCCAAAAATATCCTGCCAGCGAATACGCAAAGATTGTACGCCCTAAAGTAGATGTTTTTAAGGAAGAGCTTGAAATTAAAAAGAAAAGAGAGCAGGAAATCAGGGACTCGATTGAAACAGCAAACAAACCCGTTTTGCCCGATTCGGTTATGCAGGAAAGTATTGAAAACGAAGAACCTGGCGAAGATAATCTTCCTTTGGAAATACCTGCTGAAAAAGACAGCAGCGATGCAGAAATCCGGTTACCTGATAACAGGGCAATACAGGATTCTTCAAAACGAAAGATAATGATGGAAAAATAGTTTAACCAAAACAGGCAGAAAATGACACGCCGCGATTTAATTGAAATGCTTGAAACCGGCGAAACTTATCAGATTGAGTTTAAGGAAAAATTCTCGTCTTTCGAAAAAATTGCCAAAGAAATGATTGCTTTTGCCAATTCCTCCGGAGGGCATATTATTTTCGGCATAAGGGATAATAAAAAAATAATAGGGGTTGATAGCGAAAAAACAATTGCCAGTCTGGTTGAAAAAACTGTAAGAGATTTTACCGAACCGATTGTCGAATATAAGATTTTTTATTATGACCTGGATAATAAAGAAATTGTTGCAATCGAAATTCCCGAATCATCAAATAAACCCCATAGAATTCAAGATTATAAACCTTTGCTGGATATGAATACTGCACAGGTTTTTGTTAGGGTTAACGACAAAAGTGTTCCGGCAAGCAAGGAGATGATTAAGCTGCTGAAAATGCGCAGTGAGGATAAAGAACTGCACAAATACAAAGTGGGAAGTCTGGAAAGAACGGTTTTTGAACAGTTTGAGAAAAATGAAATTATAACCGTAAAAATACTGGCTGAACGCGCAAATATTTCAAACAGAAGAGCTTCGCGTACATTGATTAATATGCTTCGTGCAGGACTGATAAACATCCACACAAAAGATAACGGCGAAAACTATTTTACAAACAACAGCTGAAGAAATCCGGATAGAAAGGATTAATTCTATTCTACTGCTTCGTCGAATATTTTCCGTAATTCGAAAATTGAAATGCCGTAAGCTACTGCTACGTTAAGCGATTGTTTTATTCCATATTGGGGAATTTCCAGCGAAAAATCGCAAAGGTCAATCAACTCCTGCGAAACACCCGTAATTTCATTCCCTATTATCAGGCAGAGCGGAAATTCGCCAAACGATACTTGTGAATATTTTCTGCTTTTGCTCGTCTGCTCAAGTGCGCAGATTTTTATTCCTTCCGTTTTAAGCTTTTTAATAAGTTCAACGGGGTCTTTTATGTATTCCCATTTTACGCTTTCGGTTGACCCCAATGCTGTTTTAAGCACTTCTTTTTGCGGAGGATGCGGCGTATAACCGCAAAGATATAGTTTCTCAATCATTGCTCCGTCGGAAGTGCGGAATACGGAACCCACATTGTAAGCGCTCCGGATGCTATCGAGAATAACATAAATCGGCAGCTTTTTTACTTCGTGAATTGTCTCTAGTGTGCTTCGGTTTTGCGAAATTTCGTCGTGTGTAAGTTTTTTCATCATTCAAAAATAATAAAAAGACAGCAGTTTGGAGAATAAAATTCTTTTAAATAAAATCTTGTTAAAACATAAAAATAGTTGGCGGGAAATTCTTAAATTTTAGTTCTCGATTTTAAAAATATCATCAATAAAAAATTTTGGATTAAGGAGATAAATGAGCGGTTTATTCGGAAGTATTTCCAAAGATATGTGCGTATTTGATGTTTTTTACGGAACTGATTATCATTCGCATCTTGGAACAAAAAGAGCGGGATTAGCTTTCTATTCGGAAGAAAAAGGATTCCAGCGGGCAATTCACAGTTTGGAAGACGGTTATTTTAGAAATAAATTTGAAAAAGATATACCAGGGTTTTCGGGAAACATCGGCATCGGGGTAATAAGCGATACCGAAGCGCAGCCGATACTTGTAACTTCTCATTTAGGAAGATTCGGTGTAGCCACTGTCTGTAAAATAGCTAACATTGAAGAATTGGAAAAAAGGTGTCTTTCGCAGAAAAAAACTTTTTCGGAAATAAGCAGGGGAGCAATAAATCCCACAGAGTTAGTGGCAATGTTAATTTCGGAAGGTGATGATTTTTCTTCGGGTATCGAGAATGTTTTTAATCTGATAAAAGGCTCTTGTTCGCTGCTGGTTATAACCGGCGACAGCATAATTGCCGCGCGCGACAAATTAGGAAGAACTCCGCTTATGATCGGTAAAAAAGACGGAGCTTATGCTGTTGCAAGCGAAACCTCGGCATTTCCTAATATAGGTTACGAAGTTGAAAGGTTTTTGGGGCCCGGCGAAATTGTAAAAATTACTGCCGGCGGAGTTGAGCAGCTTCGCAAGCCGAACGATAAAATGCAGGTCTGCGCCTTTTTATGGGTTTATTTCGGGTATCCGCCTTCTTTTTACGAAGGAATAAATGTTGATGAATGCAGATACAGATGCGGCGCCGCGCTTGCAAAGGACGACGATGTAAAAGCCGATTTTGTTGCCGGCATTCCGGATAGCGGAATAGGACACGCAATGGGTTACAGCAACGAAAAGAAACTTCCGCTTAAAAGACCTTATGCAAAATATACCCCAACCTGGCCGCGCAGTTTTATGCCGCAAAGCCAGGAACAACGCGAGCTTGTGGCAAAAATGAAACTCATTCCCAATGAATCGATTATTAAAGATAAATCCTGCGTTTTTTTGGATGATTCCATTGTGCGAGGAACACAATTAAAAGATAACGTTGTTGACCTTTACAAAGCCGGCATAAAAGAAATTCATATGCGGATTGCCTGCCCGCCGTTAACATTTCCCTGCGAATTTCTTAATTTCAGCAGATCGCGCTCGAGTTTGGATTTAGCATCGCATAAGGCCGTAAACCAGATTGAAAAAAACGGCAGTTATGATATGAAAGAATATTCGGAATATGACAGTGAAAAGTACAACGAAATGGTGGAGCAGATACGCAAAAATTTAAATGTTACATCGCTTAAGTTTCAAAAATTGGAAGATTTAATTGAAGCAATCGGGCTTCCTAAAGAAAAAATATGCACTCATTGCTGGGACGGCTCGAGTTATTTTTAAATTAACGGAGAAAAAAATGAAAAATCTGTTTTTAATTATTTTTGCTTTTGCAACTTTTATATGCGCCCAAACCCCCGAAGAGAAGGCAGCCAGAGAGCTGATGATTGTTTCGAAATCGGCAGATATGGGTATTCAGATGATTGATCAATTGATTGAAATGCAGAAGCAGCAGCATCCTTCTGTAGGCGACGAGGTTTGGAGTTCAATCCGGAGCGAATTTAATTCGGATGAGCTGATAAATATTCTTATTCCTATTTATGTTAAAAATTTTACTCTGGCTGAAATGAATGAAATTATTGCATTTTACAAATCGCCAATAGGACAAAAAGTTATTAATAAAATGCCCGCAGTAATGCAGGAAGCTATGCAGGAAGGACAAAAATGGGGAGTTGTTGTTCTCAATAAAATAAATGCCAGACTTAAAGAAAAAGGATATTAGTAATTAAGAACAAATAGGGAATAATTAAGAATTAGAAACGGTGTGACGATAGGAAGCAATTATCGCTTATACAATGTTGTAGAGCGTATTCCTTATTGCAAATCCAATATTTCAAATGTATCATTGTAAGGTCTTTCAATATCGATAATTTCAAATTTTGGATTTATATGTTTTTTAAGGGCTGAAAAAGTATTTTTCGACCTGCTATCTGAAGTTACAAAATGTGTAATTGATTTGTCAAGGTCTGCTTGAGCAAATAGTTTGGAATCATTTGGTATAATTGCACGTGGAGAGAGTTTTTCTTTATTAATTTTGTTTTGTTTAAATATTTTTTCGGCAAATTCCCCCGTTCTTTTTGCTTGGTCTAAATTAAAAGGGATTATTTGAAGATTTCTTAAAGGCAATTCATCTATTTTCCCTCTTACGCAATACTCTGCGATTGAAATAGTTGAAACTTTCAAAACTATCTCGTTCTCTAAAAAATATCGAAAATATCCTTTTGCATTGTTATGCAAAGAATCCTCATCATTAAGAAGTCTTACAAAGAAGCTTGTATCTAAAAGAACACTATGCTTCATATCCTCCTCTCAAGTTTAATAACCATTCATTCGTATCAATACCTTTCCAACTTTTCTTTGCCTTAGATATAAGTGAAGCTAAATAATCCGAATCAAATTTAGGGTTGTAATTAATCAACTCAACAAGTTTAAGCGATTTGGTATCAATTTCTCCTGTTTCTAAATTCTGTTTGCCGGTAACACGAACTCCAAATTTCTTATAAAGTAAGTTTTCTTCTTGTTCCATTAAAAAATCTTGACCAGTTTCAATTGCTAAATAACCGTAATCGTCTGTGTCGATATGAATATTTGCTTTACTTTTCCCCCCAGCATCCTTAAGGATACCATAAAAATAAAACTCTGCATCTGCCCAAGTATTTTCTTTTCTAAAGAATCGAGTATTCGGATTTATTGTAAGCTCAATGTCTTTTTTAACAGAAGTACTAAACTGAAATTCATAATTTTTTTGTTGCGAAAGTTCTTGAATATTCTCAATTGCTCTTGCAGTTTTTAAATCGAGAAAATCGATTGAATTAGATTCTTGAATTTGTCCTAAAATGGCACTAAACCCAATTATATACTGAATTGGAGTCTTGAAAATATGCTTCACTGAGCCTTCTTGAATATCATAGGTTATCAGCGGTCGATCTTTTTTGTTGTTAGGGTACAATAAATCCTCAACATTTTGCAGTATGCTTGCAATATGCTTAATGTCGTAGTTATCAGGTTTTAATTCTAAACTTCCTGATTTACCGATAACTCTGATTTCAATGTCGCCTATTTTATCCATAATATAAAGATACGATTTTTTAGTTTCATTTATCCAATCTGTTTATATGCTCTACAACTTTATTTTTCACAATCCCGATTTATATATGGACAGGTCATTGCGTTAACTTCAAAAATTTATTGGTTATTCAGCAATAAGTTATTAAAAATTAAATTCAATCGTAAATTAAAAAATTAAAATGTAAGTTGTATAAAAATTTATTCTTTCGGGCTGTGGCAAACCTATTTATATAAATTCATTACTCCCCGATACATCGGGACAAGCTGAACTAATAATTCATAACTGAGAATTGTCTTTCCCGGCCAGTTGTCCGCAGGCGGCGGCAATATCGCTGCCCTGAGTGTTTCGTAAAATTACAGTTATTTTATGTTTGCTTAACTCTTCGGCAAATTTTTCAATTTTGTTAAGGGGGGTCGGTTCAAGTCCGGCAGAAATTCCACCGGGCGCCATATGGGCAATGCTGTTAAAGGGGATAAGATTTATTTTTGAAGGGATTTTCCGGCATAGTTTTACAAGCGCATCAATATCTTCGGGACGGTCGTTTATTCCTTTAAGCATTGTGTATTCGTAAGTTATGCGGGTTTTGGTTTTATCTGTGTAGTATTTTATTGCATCAATATTTTCGGCAAGAGAATATTTTTTGTTAATCGGCATAATTTTGCTGCGGATATCTTCGAAACAGCTGTGAAGCGATAATGCAAGCTTTATACGAAGTCCTCTTTCGGCAAGTTCTTTTATTCTGTGCGGTATTCCCGAAGTGGATAATGTTATTTTTCGGCGGCTAAGACCGATGTTATATTCGTGGGTAAAAATTTCGAGCGATTTAACCGAATCATCGAAATTAATCAGCGGTTCGCCCATTCCCATATAAACAATATTGGTGATGCCGTTTTCGCCGCAATTTTTAGCGGCAAGAATATACTGGTCGATTATTTCGGCAGTGGTCAAATTTCTTATAAATCCCATCAGTCCGGTAGCGCAGAATTTGCAATCGAGCGGACAGCCTGCCTGTGTTGAAATGCACAAAGTATTTCTGTTTTTATCGGGAATTAAAACCGTCTCAATTTTGTTATTATCCTTTGTTGAAAACAAAAATTTCTTTGTGCCGGAATTTGAAGAACTTTGAACGGATTCTAATTTCAATGAAATTAATTCGCATTCTTCGGCTAGTCTGTTTCTAAGTGCTTTCGAAAAATTCAGCATCTCCGAAAAATCGGATGCAAGATTGTTATACATCCAATTAAAAAGCTGTTTCGAACGGAAAGCAGGCTCGCCCCAACCGGCAAAGAGTTTTTCAAGCTCTTTGGGAGATAAATTCTTCAGTTCATATTTTTTATTATCTGAATTCATAAGGCTCAAATATAATAAAGCCGAAAGGATTAAATAAGTTAAAAATATAGAAGAGTAAGAGTAAGGTTCAGGATTAAGAATATTATTGTTTTTAAATGAATAAATTTTCCTTTTAGAATCTCGGTTTTGTGTTTAGAAAAATTTGTAATTTTCAGCATGAAAGAAAAAGAAGTAAATCCTGTGTTTGTAAGAGCCGTCGGTAATTCAAAAAATTTATCTGAAATACTCAGATGGAATGGAAGGTGAGCTTCAGCTTTCGTATCTTAAAGAAAAACCCGGGTACGAAATTTTGAATGATTTTTCGACTTTCGGCAATGTTTCTATTGATGAAACAAGCAAAGATATTTACTGGAATAAGAATATTTCAATCTGTAAAAATGTAGTTTACAAGCAGCTCGAGCTGATTAATATGATGAAACGATTGGGAATTGAATTGGAGTAAGAGCCTGCCTGCCGGCAGGCAGGTAAGAGTAAGAGTAAGAAGTAAGAGTATTAATGAGATTAAGATTAATAAAGAAACTGTTGTTGGTAACCCTGTTTTTTACGGGAGCCGGGTTAGCCCAGACCGATTGGCAACGGTGGGAGAAAAAAGAAGTTTCCTACGAAAAAGAAGTTTTGCAGGATTCGCTGGTATTTGATGATTCATCCGTTAAAGCTTTTTTGTTTTCAACGCTTAAAAACGGTTATTCGTTTTTGATATCCAATCACGACGGGGATAATTGTCCCTTCGCTCCTACTTGCTCTTATTTTTATGTTGATGCTGTAAAAAAGACAAATATTATTCAAGGCACTCTGATGTTTGCCGACAGGTTTACGCGGGATTCGAATTTATTTAAATCATCCGATCAATATATTTTTCATCATACCGGGAAATTGGAAGATCCCGTTGTAAAATATACATTGCAGCAGGATTCGGTGAATATTTATTTTAAAAATCATCAGAAAGATAAATGAAAATAATAAAGTCTTTTCTTGCTCATAATCTTAATCATAATCTTACTCTGTTTGAAAGGCAAACCAAAGACATAATATTTAATGAGTTGCTTTCTTGTTCTTTTGTCTTGACACAAAAGAACCAAAAAGTCAAGACTGCTGAAAAATTATCTAAAGTCTTCATTCGAAAAGCTAAAAGAAAAGAACTCTCCCGCTTTTGGAAATATTTAAAAGGAAGCGGGATCAAACAACTTTTCTTTTCCCTTCGGGACGCTTTTCTCATTCGACTTTTTAACAATAATTTTTCAAATGTCCTTTTAAAGGCAAAAAGATTGATGTTAAAATGTTTTAATAAAAATCTTGCTCATAATCTTAATCATAATCTTACTCTGTTTGAAAAATCGCTTACTGGAAAAATAGTTTTTTCTTACCTCTTACTTCTTACCTCTTACTCTTTCCTGTTTTCCCAGCAACCCGATTTATTTACATACAATAACCGGATGAAATTCGGAAACTATCTTTACGAAACAAAAGATTATCTCCGTGCAGTTGATGAATACCGTGCTTGTCTGAGAATTAATCAAAACGATACTCTTCAATTTAAAATAGGCGAAGCTTTTTTTGAAATGGAACAGTATAATTTTGCAGCAGAAGAATTTTATAAGTTATTCAATTCAAACGAATTCAGTTATATTTCTAAAGTCAGCTTTTTAAAAACTCAATTTGCCGCAGAAAAATATGATTCGCTGCAGATATTTCAATTCCCTGATGAAGAGCAGGAAGTTTTAAATTACCAGCTTAAATTTGTTAACCTGAGTCTGATGATTACGGAAGAAAACCTCCCCGGTTACGAAAAATATTTTCAGCCTTTCAGCGATCGCGAAAAAAGTGTGCTGCTGGATTTTTACGAAGAAAAAAAATCGCTGCCGTATAAATCGCCGCTTAAAGCTGCTGTATTTTCTGCAATTATTCCCGGAGCCGGCAAAATTTACACAGGCGATTATGGTGACGGAATTACAGCTTTTTTAGCGACAGGTTTATTTGCATTTCTGGCTTACGATAATTTCAAAGCAGAACATAATTTCAGAGCTTGGCTGTTTACAGGGCTTGGAGCATTTTTTTACTGCGGAAATGTTTACGGATCGGCTGCATCGGCGCAGATACATAATGCTAAAGTAAAAAATGAATTCGAAGCAGGATTTAAGCTCTTCTTGAAAAATGAAAATTATTTCATCCCTTTTATCCGGTTTTAATTATGATAAACAGAATTAGCATTTTAATAATTATTCTATTTCAAACGGCTGTTTTATCAGCACAAAATCATTTGGAAATGCAGAAAGAATATGCTGAAAGTCTTTTTGCCGGCGAGAAATATTTTGATGCGGTAACCGAGTATAAAAGACTTATGTTTTTTGACGAAAACAAAATATACTCCGCTGAAGCCGGTTTGAAAATTGCATACTGTTATAAATCCGGCGGAAAGTTTGATGATGCGATTGCAGTGCTTTCTAAAATGAAAGAAAACCAGCAGATTAATAAAACGGATATTGAAATTGAAATTATACGGTTAAATATTTTACGAGGTACTTATTTCAGAGCAATTGGGCTTATTGAAAAACTTGAAAGGGAAGTCCCCGAAAAACAAAGCGAACTTAATTATTGGAAAGGCTGGAGTTATATGGTTGCTGATGAGTGGCAGAAAGCTGCGGATGCATTCGGCAATTCCGCTGAAAAAGGAACTGAAATTTTAAAAAACTTATGTATTTCTGTATCCGAAGAAAAATATTCTTTGTCATTTGCCCGAACAATTTCTTATATTTTGCCCGGAGCCGGACATTTTTATACCGGATATTATATTGAAGGAATAATTTCGCTTGGCTGGAATGTTTTGTGGGGGTATGATGTGGTAAATGCAATAAAAGCGGATAGAATATTTGATGCAGTGATGGTTGGAAATTTTTTATGGCTGAGGTTTTATACCGGCGGTTCGCAGGAAGCTGTTAAACTTGCCGAAATAGAAAACAGAAAAATAATTAACGAAGCATATAAATATTTATCGATACAATTTGAAGGTAAACAGCCGTGAAAATAACAGAAGAGGAAATCCGAAAAATCACACAAAAAACAATTGAATCGCTTGGAAAGAGTGCGCCTTTGGAGAAAGTGGAAAGAGAAGTTGCAAGCTTGATAAAGGAAATTGAAACGTCCGAAAACCCGGCAGGCTCTTCCGAAATTACTTCCGGAAAAATAATTCTTACTTCTTTCGGTATTAATCATCCTGGAATAGTTGCTTCAATTACTAAATCTTTCAGCGATAACCTTTGTGATATTCTTGATATAAGTCAGAAAATTTTAGGTGATTTTTACACAATGATAATGATAGTAGACATTACAAAATCCTTAAAAGATTTAAGAAGTATTCAAGAAGAAATGAATAAAATTTCGGAAGAATTAAAAATTAAAATATATCTTCAGCACGAGGATGTTTTTAGATATATGCACAGGATTTGATATGTCCTACGAATTTGATGAAATAGTAGAAACAATAAAAATGACTGAGCTGGAGAATTTTGATATCCGGACAGTTACACTTGGAATTAATTTGCGCGATTGTATCGGCAGCGATATAAAAACCACAAAAAATAAAGTGTACGAAAAAATATTAAAGTACGGCAGACATCACGTTCAATATGCGTCCGAAATTGAAAAAACATACGGAATATCGATTGCAAACAAGCGCATTGCCGTAACTCCTGTTTCAATTCCTTTTGATTGTTTCGGCAGCGATGAACTAGTTGAACTTGCTGTAACTTTGGATAAAGCTGCCGGAGAAATTGGTGTCGATTATATAGCCGGATATTCTGCACTGGTTCAAAAAGGATTTTCAACCGGCGAACTGGAACTTATAAAATCAATCCCTGAAGTTATGAAAGCAACAAAAAGAGTCTGTTCAAGCGTAAATGTAGCTTCAACAAAAGCAGGGATTAATATCGATGCTGTAAATATGATGTCTGAAATAATCAAAAAAACAGCTGAAGTTACCAAAGATGATAATTCTGTGGGATGCGCAAAATTGGTTACTTATTGCAATATTCCTGAGGATAACCCTTTTGTTGCGGGCGCTTTTCACGGAGTGAGCGAACCGGAAGTTACATTAAATGTGGGTATAAGCGGACCAGGAGTAGTTCTCGATGCAATTAAAGAAGCCGGGAATGTTGACCTCCAGAAACTGGCTGAAGTTATAAAACGCACAGTTTTTAAAACCACGCGGGCAGGGGAATTAATCGGCAGAAAAGTCGCGGAAAAACACGGAATTCCTTTCGGGATTGTAGATATTTCGTTAGCACCGACTCCGGCGCAGGGCGACAGCATTGCAGATGTATTAAAAGCTATGGGCGTTGAAGATGTCGGCGCTCCCGGAACTACTGCCGCTTTGGCGATGTTGAACGATGCAGTTAAAAAAGCTGGACTTATGGCAAGTTCATCTGTAGGAGGTATGAGCGGTGCATTTATTCCGGTTAGCGAAGATCAGGGAATGATAAGCGCAGTAAAATCAGGAAATCTAACAATCGAAAAGCTGGAAGCTATGACTGCTGTCTGCTCTGTCGGTCTTGATATGATTGCAGTTGCTGGAGATATTCCAGCTGCTTCAATTGCCGGCATTATTGCAGACGAATGCGCAATAGGAATAATCAACGATAAAACTACTGCTGTCCGGATTATTCCGGTTTATGGTAAAACTGTCGGCGATTCTGTAAATTTCGGAGGGTTGCTGGGAGAAGCTCCGGTTATGAAAGTCAGCAGACTTAAGAGTGATAATTTTGTAAACAGGGGCGGAAGAATTCCGGCGCCTATGAGAAGTTTAACAAACTAAAAGGAGAATGTATGAAGAATAAAAAGTTACTTATCGGTTGCGGCGGTGTTGCTTTGGTTGCAATAATTCTCGGGGTGATTCTGTTTTTCTGGGGTCAGAAAACATATAACAATCTGGTTGTATTGGATGAAGGAATAAAAAGCGCCTGGAGCCAGGTTGAAAATCAATATCAAAGAAGATACGACCTGATTCCTAATCTGGTAAATACAGTTAAAGGTGTGGCAAACTTCGAAAAAGAAACTTACATTGCTGTTGCCGAAGCAAGAGCAAAAGTAGGACAAATAAATATAACTCCCGAACTTATGAACGATCCCGCCGCATTCCAGCAGTTTCAGTTAGCGCAGGATAATTTAAGCGGCGCTCTTTCGCGTCTGCTTGTTGCAGTTGAAAATTATCCCGAATTGAAAGCAAACGAGAATTTTCTGCAATTACAAGCTCAGCTTGAAGGAACAGAAAACCGTATTTCCGTTGAAAGGAAAAAATTCAATGAAACTGTTCAGGGTTATAATACCACAATACGCCAATTCCCCGGAAATATTATTGCAGGATTCTTCGGCTTTGTTCAGAAAGAATATTTCAAGGCAATGGCCGGTGCAGAAAATGCTCCTAAAGTTGAATTTTAAGGAAGATAATGAAAAACAAAGTTAAATTTTATTTATCCGTTTTATCACTGTTGTTTTGTATTACTTATGCTCAGCCGAAAATCCCGGATTTGAACAGTACCGGTAATTTTGCAAACGATTTTACCGGTACTATATCGCAAAATAACCTGAGCGAAATTGAGCATTCCTTAAGAAAATTCAATGCAGAAACATCTACGCAGATTGTTTTTCTTATGATAAATACGACTGAAGACTATCCGATTGAAATGTTAAGTTACGATATTGCTGCCGCCAATAAAATAGGCGGAAAAGAAAACAACAACGGCATACTTTTTCTTGTTGCAAAAAATGACCGCAATATGCGTATTGAAGTCGGTTACGGACTTGAAGGAGCGCTGCCCGATGCAACTTGCAATTCGATAATACGAAATGAAGTTGCACCGCATTTTAAAAATGAGGATTATAATGCGGGAGTTGTTGCCGGACTTAATGCTATAATGGCTGCAACCCGGGGCGAATATAAAGCCAAAGATACTGAAAAGAAAAATGGGGGTAGCCTTAAATTTTGGATAATTCTTATAATTCTGCTACTGTTTTTTATTATGCCTAAAATTGGCGGGAGAAGAAGAATTGGCAGCGGTATATCTTATTATGGCGGAGGACTTGGAGGTTTCGGCGGAAGCGGAGGCGGCAGTTCTTTCGGAGGAGGAGGATTCGGCGGATTCAGCGGCGGAGGCGGTTCTTTCGGAGGGGGAGGTTCGTCGGGAAGCTGGTAAAAATTGCACTGATTTAAATAATGCCCGGTTTTCCCGGGCATTATTATTTCTAAATATCAAAACACTTAATTAAAGTATAAAGTTTTTAAACTCAAAACTAAGGCTGTTAAATTTATTAGTGGCATTCAAATAATCGTACCTTACTTTAGAGTTTGTATATTCAATTGAAAAATGGTCAAAGATATATTTTAATGATTTATCGTCAGTCTCGGTGGATAAATATTTAAAAGCGCCATTAAGTGAAATTGTGAATCCATTGGTTTTTATATTGTCGGGGTAGCCATTTCCGTTGAAGGATCCGGAATAAATACTGATTGTTTCGAGAAAATTAAAAATATGCCCTTTGTGAACAACAACTTTTGAATCCGGATTTAACCCGATGAGATGCTTACCAATATTTATATCGCCAATCAAATTCTGGTATTCCGATTTTCCGTTATTCGTTCCTTTTATTAGAATATCTTCTGCTTCAGCCGTAAAAGAATAGGATAACAAGTTTATCTTTTCTTCTTTCACAAAGGTTTCGCATCCTAATTCAATTGTATATCCAAGTCTGGCGGTAAGCGGAAGCGGGTCTGATTGCGAAACATCTAGATAACTTACTTTTTTCCCAGCATTTAAGACAGAGTAGCCGATGGAAGTATTGATTTTAGGTAAAATGCTGTTTTTGTCAAGCTCATTTTTATTGCAGAAAATTAAATCATACACTGGCGCCATAATTAAAATTCCAAAATCAAAAGCATATCCATCGGCGGTACCATCAGCCGGGTTTTCTGTGGGTTTATCGTTCAATTTAGAATAGTATTTTTTAATAGAAAACCCGATATTGTAACTTATTTTATTCGTATATCCAATTCCGATACTTAAATTTTCAAATGAATCGTACGCATCGAATCGTCCATATTCATTTCCGTTTTCATCAGTTCTGACAAATATACCAAAATCAAGTTTATTATGAATGTATCCAATTCCAATACTAAATGGAAACCCCTCCCCGAAACTTTCAGAACTTATCCCGGCGCTGAAACCGTACGTATTAAAATTCATTGGTGCGAAATTGAACCATTCCGTTTTGTTAGTAAGAAAATAAGCGCCTATAAAATTGTTTTGAGCTTTATATCCCAAATTTGCCGGATTAAAATAAAAGCCTGAAATTTGATTATTAGGAATTGCGGCGCCAATTTGTCCTGCTCCCCAAAGTTCCGGTGATTGCTGTAATGTTAAAAATGGAACAGCAGCTTCTCCCTGTGCAAAAACTCTTAAATAAATTGAAATCATAATTAAAACTAATTTGAATGTTTTCATTTTAGACCCATTTAAATTGAAAAATAAATCCACTTCTTATAACTCTGCTTCAAGTTTAATCCCGAGAGTTCCGTCAGTCATTTGTCTCTTATATTCATTGAAATCAATATTATAAAACAATTTTGGCGTAATTTTCCCAAATTTGTATCCAGCTCCAAGCCCGATTGTATTCATAAATCTGTCAGAAAAATCAACTCCTTGTCCGGAAAGAATTAAAACGCCAGTAAATTCCGGGAAGACCATAAAATTATTTACTATTAATTTCGGAGAGATTCCGTAATGCAAAAAAGCATCTGAAGATCTGCCTTCTCCCTTTGTATAAAACATTATAGTCGGTCCTACTTCAAATCCCCATTCAAAATTTTCCGATACTTTATTCCATTTGGATAGATTCATATTAATTGATAAAGTATTTGGAATATATTTAGCTATTCTGTAATAATCAGCGTAAAAACCACCACAATAAAGAGCTCCAAAGTCATTTTCAGCAGCGGTCGGAAGAAAAACGCCAATTTCAAAATTTACTGCATTTTCAACTAATCTGCTTTTTGCAAACTGATAACCAACATAAATATTAGTCAGAGCATTTTGCGAATAACTGCCGCCTTCTTGGATGTAATAATCATATTCAATAGGTTTTACATCCACAGAAAAATGAACCATATTAAAATCGATAACCAAATTCGATTTTTCGCCAACCGGGAAATTAATACCCAAACTGTAAACACCGCAACCGCTATAATCTGCATATGAAATATCATCCGAAAAATAAGAATGTAAATATCTCAATCCTAATTGCACTTTATCTGTTGGCTGGGTGCTTAAATTAAAAGTTTGTGAATAGGCAGTTGAAATTATAAAAGCTGAACAAAAGAAAACAACTGTTTTTTTGGAAAACGCAGCAACCATAAATGCTCCTTAGTAAAATTTATTATGATTTAGTAACCCAATATATTTGTAAAAAATACTCGCTAAATTTAACGATTATTTTTGAGAAATAACTGTCTGAATAAAATATTCCGGATGTGATTATCATCTTAAAATAAAAAAAAAATAAAAATTCCGGATTAATTTTTCCGGCTTTGTGCCGACTATTAGGCAAAAGTTAATATTTCTTGCTCCAGGCATAATATTTACAATCATGGATTAGTCTTCAATCCAAAAATAAAACAAATCATAATCTTTATACTGAAAGAAAAAAGTTTGAATATAAAGACATACAGAATAACTAAATTTGGAGAAAAAATGAAGTTTTATAACATCGCAGCAATTCTTTTAATGTTTTCGTTATTAATTTCTGTTTCGGCGCAAGAGATACCCGAAAATCAATATTTCAGGATTCAATCGGCGCAGGAAGACGGGAAATCGCAGAAAGGTTATTGGGATATTCCCGGAGCTCCGCAGACTGTAAAAGAAGGGGAAACGCAAAACATTCAAGTATATACAGTTGATAATGGACCCGACAGACTTTTTAAATTTGACGAGCAGGACGAAAATCAATACAAAATTATACCCAAACATGGCGAAGAAAACAGTTGTGTCCGTATAGAAAATACTTCTGGTAAAAATAGTGTTAATCTTTTAATTGCAGAAGAGAACAGTGATGAAGATCTTGAAACATTTGCTATTTCTTACAAAGGAAATGGAGTTTGGAAAATCCATACTTTGAGCGGAAAAGTTATTTGTCTGGCTGACAGATCATCTGAAAACAGAAAAAATGTGCATATCTGGGATGAACATAGCGGAGCATGGACAGAATGGGTTTTTATTGATCCGGTAAGCGGTAAAAAATTCATACCTGAAGATGAAAACCAAGATATTGACGGAGATGAATCATTTGAAACCGGTAGCAATCAGGCAAATCTTTTACAGGATCTTTCAAGTATAAAAATTTCAAATTTAAGCGGTAAAGAAGCTGAAACTGTAATAAAAAATATTGATCAAACCTATCTTGAACTTTACAAGTTTGAAAGCAGATTAAACAAATTAAATTCCAATCTGGGAAAGGCAGAAAAAATCCTGAATAAAACTGTAGTTGTTTCCGAAAAACTGAATTTGTTGAGCACAAAAATCAACAGAACTGATGAAGCGCTAAAAGTATTTACTAAAATTCCGGTCGTGGGTCCTCCGGTAACAGCGGTAAGGACAACAATCGGGATTTCAAAAAATAAACTCGATAAATTAAACGATAAAGTTCAAAAATTAGAAAAACCTGTTTTCCGTCCTGTTTGTGATGGATATGGAAAACTTACCGGGATTTCTCAATCGTTTGATGATAAAATTGTTAAGCTTTGCAATCAGTTAAGCAATTTAAAAAGTCAGTATTCTGCCGTATCAAGCTGTGCCGCCGCTACAAAAGACCAAAATACAATAACTACTTTCGAGCAGAAATCATCGGCATTAAATACTAAAATAACCGAGATTAATACAAATCTTGTTAAAATGAACAAAGAAATAGATAAGCTTGAAAATATTACAAATTCAATATTGAAAATTGAGAAACCCATAAAAGCAACTGATAAAGGAATAAAAGCAGCTGAAAAAGTTTTTAATAAAACCGATAAGGCAGCTAAGAAAATTGAAAATGTTTTAAACAAGAAATTCAAAAAAAATATTCTTGGGAAGAAAATAAATATCAGTGTTAAAAGTATTATTTCAGGCGGAAAAATAGGCGAAACAATTGAGAAAGCAGCAAAAAAATGGGCAACAAAATTGCTTAATCCTGTAATTAAAAAGTTAAATATTAAAATTCCCGAGATACCCGGAATGGATTCAATATATAAGGAATTAGAAGAGATGAAAAATTCGGTTAACGTAATATCGGAATTTAACACCAAGATAAACGAATTTTCAAATTCAACTGAAATGCTGAAATCATCGCTCGAAAATCAAATGAAAGAATGTACAAGCGGATTACAGTGTGAATAGAAAATTTTAATTGAGATGAACTTTTGAAAAAGCTCCTTAGAGGAGCTTTTTTTAAAAGATTTCTTACCCTATTTCCTTAGTTCCCATAAAACCTAAACTCCTGTATTCCTGCCTTTTTTCCCATCGGAAGAATACAGTAATAAACGAATCTGTTTACAGGAACATCAATATTAAACGTTGCCGCAAGCTGCACAACAGTCCCGTTTTGATATTCAATGTCACCCATTATAACATCACGGGTAAGCGAGGATGCAAGATTGTTATTTATAAATATAATAATATTGTTTTTTTTTTTTTATGATTAAATATTTTGAAGATTATATTATTTTTTATATTATTTCAA
>JAAYAN010000157.1 GCA_012719345.1 Ignavibacteria bacterium
TCGTATAAACTGCTATACGTTGTATACATATTTACCTCCGGTTAGTCTTTTCCGCTTACTTTGTCTTTTTTCTAAAAGCCAAATTAGCATTTTCTATTAAACTAACCGGAAGTATTTCCTTATTTTATTAAAATCATTTTCATTGTTTTGTTATATTCACCTGCCTGCAGTTTGTATAAGTAAACTCCTGAAGAAATATTTGAGGCATCAAACTTAACTTCGTAATTTCCTGCGGGTTTTTCCTCGTTTACCAATGTTGCTACTTCGCGGCCTAAAATATCGTAAACTTTCAAATTAACAAAACTGTTCATTGGTAATTCCTGCCTGCCGGCAGGCAGGGAATAATTGATCATTGTAGAAGGATTAAACGGATTCGGGAAATTCTGCTTAAGTTCAAATCCTGTTATATTCGCTTGAAGCGTATGTTCAACATCTACAGGAACAATATTTTCGAATGTAACTTTAAATATTCCGCCAATATTTTGTGGAATATTAAGTACTCTCTTGTCCGATAAAAAGTCTGTGTATTCTTCTCCGTTAAGCGTAACATTTGTAATTTTTAAACAACTGTCCTCAATTGCAAGCGGATAAAGCATTAAAGCTTTTGCTGTATCGGACGCATCAATTTTATAATACAAATGGACAGGATTTTTGTAAAGATATAAGTTTGTATATAAATAAATATAGTATCCTAATTCTATTGAATGATAACCTGCCTTCCAATATGAAGCCTTTTGTGTTGTTGTCGGGCTTCCTGTTCTGTTTGTAGTTTGATAAACTTCCCCGTATTGATGATCGACGAAATACTTTTTGTAAAATTCCATCGATTCATCTGCCATCTGCAAAAATCTTTCATCTTTTGTTAAATAGTAATTCATAATTCCGGAGGTAAACATTTGCTCCAATTCCCACCATTCTTTATTATTATCATAACGGGTTCCTGTTGCGCCGTTATATTCCTTGTAGCATCCCCCGTATTGCGAATCGTAGCCTTTAGCCAGAACTTCTTCTAAAATTGCATTCGAAAAATCGATGTATTCTTGTTTCGGTTCTAACAAATATGCTCTGGTTAAACACCACGCAGATTTAAGCATATGACCTGTAAAAACATAAGTGTTCGATAATACTGGAGCCCAATCGCTTGTATATTCTTCCGGATACCCGTAATTAAATTCACTCATTGCCGGATAAATATATTCAATAACATTATCCGCCATTTTTATAAATCTTTGTTTATATTCGTCAGAACCTGTGAGCAGATACATATTTAAAGTGTGCGTTGTAATTCCATCCATCGTCGGTGTAAATCCTTTCCCTTTAGGATTCTGCCAATCATTATCTGCTTCATTATAATATCCTTCATAACCCTTTCTCGAATCCCAAAGATTTTCATCAATAGAACTCCTTCCTTTTAACAATATTTCTTTATCAACTCCGTTATGTGTCGCGTCAAACATTGCGCAAATTCCAAGCAAAGCATAATGCTGTATAAATGACCATTTACGATTATTCTCCTGACCTGTAGGATTAATTTCACCTTTTTGATTCATTTCGTTAAACCATCCGGTATTTACAGAATCCCAGGCATTTTCATACATAAAATCAAGAGCACCGCGCGCATAACTTAAATATGTTGTATCTCCTGTTAACATAAATGCTCTTGCCATTGCATAAGCAGTACGCGACTGCCCCAGCATTGTTTTTGTAGTTCCGGAAGGCGTTCCATCTCTTGTTACGTTTTCAAAAAAGCCGCCATATGTTGTATCGTAAGATTTAAACCAGAATTTGGCACAACTGTCTGCATATAAGATCGCATTTTCCGGATTAATCAGATAATCGCATTTCAAATTATATTGTGCTGGAACTGCAGTTGTTAGTAAGAAAAGTCCGGCAAATATCTTTTTTATACTTTTACGCCAATCAATTATCATATTGTCCTAATTTATCGTACCAGGTTTTCTTTAACGTAAGAGTTAAAACTCCTGCAATAATTGCTGTAATGAAAGAATATAAAAATTCGTGAAACACAAAAAACATTGGTAAAGCAACAAGCGATGTTTGCCACAATGTTCCTATAACAACATTAAACATGTCCATTTTAAAGTTTTTATTTCTCACAAAGGAAGGATCATCTGCCAACACAAGTTTATGAACCGGTTCCCAGAATCCCCAGGGTCTTACTTGTTTATAAAACTTCTTCAACGTATCTTCATCTGTCGGCTTTGTTACCATTGTAGCAATAATGCATCCTAAAAGAGATAACACAAGAATAACAGGAAAATAATAAAGGATTCTGATATCGGGAGCAAAATCCGGAAAGATAGAAGGAAGCAGATTCGTCCATATCATTGGTAAACCTGCAGCAATCATTCCCGAAAGCATTCCCCAGAAATATCCTTGCGAATTAAACCTCCACCAATACCATTTCAATACGTTAGAGGCTGTATATCCGCCCCATAAAGCTGATACTAAAAGTTGAAGAACCTGATTTACATTTTTTGCTTTAAATCCTAAAAATATACTTACAATTACAACAACAATTCCAACCGTATAATTAGTAATATTTATTTTTTTTGTAGAAGCTTTTGGATTTATGTATTTGAGATAAATATCGTTACTTATATAGGCTTGAGCAGCATTAAGCGTACCCGCAAAAGTGGACATAAATGCTGCAAGCAAACCAGCAAGTAAAAGTCCTAATAAACCGGTAGGTACAAACATATTTATTGCAGAAGGCAATACCTGTTCAAAATCTAGTCTGCCAGCAACATGCAAATCCAATTTATCATAAAATATTATTCCCAAAGCTGCAAAACCTGCAATCATTAAATAACGTACAGGCATTAAAATAGCAGAAACAAAACCGCTCATTTTTGCTGCATCTGATGGTGATTTTGTTGCTAATATTTTCTGCATATCATAATTAGGTGCCGGACCGGCAAGACTTATTAATATTCCTTTAGACAAAGTCATCATAAAAAATGCAGTAAAAAGAGAATAACCATCCTCGCTGATTTTCTGATTTACTTCAGTAATAATAGTCGACCAGTCGATTCCAAGATTCCATCCAAAAAAAGGAGAAGCCCACCCGTCTGGAGTTATCAAACCGTTATTTCCAACAGCTAAAAATGCTATTACAGCTATTGCTAGTGAAGCAAGAGTCATAATTGTATATTGAAGAACATCTGCCCAAACAATACTTGTCATGCCACCTAGCACAGTATAAAAAACTGCAAATAGTGTAAATACTATCCCATATAGGTGAGGTACATATTCCATTGGTATATCAAGATTTAGAAATTGGTTTACATATTCCCAAGGAATAAATATCTCCATAAATTTTCCCAATCCGATAAAACCATAAGCCAAAAATCCTAATCCGCTTATTAAGGCAAAGACAACAACAATTCCGTGAGATAACGAACTGCCTTTATCCTTTCCGAATCTGGTTTCAATCCATGCTGCTCCTGTTGTAACATTTGAGCGGCGCAACCAAGAAGAAAGAAAGACCATTAAAAATATTTGGTTGAATACAGGCCAAAGCCAAGGAATCCAAATACTTTTCATTCCATAAACAAATGCAAGAGTAACAAGCCACATAGTGCCGGAAATATCAAACATTCCTGAAGCATTTGAAAGCCCAAGCATCCACCATTTAAGCGAATTGCCGCCCAAATAATAATTGGACATACTGCCTGATGCTTTTTTTGAAAGGAAAGAACCAATGAATATTGTTGCCAATAAGTATAACAGAATGATTAGAATATCTATAAAATGTAATTGCATCAAAGGACTCCTGAACATAAATATAGGTGGTAATATTTTTTTTAAATAAGTGCCTGTACATTACTGTACAAGCACTTTTCAACAAATGATAAGAGGTTTATTTGAGCAGCATCATTTTTTTAACAAATAATTGGTTCCCGGTTCTTAATTCATAGAAATAAACACCGCTCGATAGATTTGCAGCATTTAATTCAACACTATATTTACCTGCTCTTTGTGTTTCGTTTATTAAAACAGCAACCTCTCTACCAACAACGTCATAAACTGCCAATCTAACAGATTGATTATCTGCAATTGAGTATTTAATTGTTGTAGTTGGGTTAAATGGATTTGGATAGTTCTGTTCGAGTGCATAGTCAGCAGCTTTATCAAGATACTTAGCTTCTACTCCAACACCTTCTCCGCCAACCAGTAATGCTGTTCCAAACAATGAAGGATTGCTCCAAGTTAGTCCATCAGTTGTCCACCAATGAAGAACTGATCTTTGGCCAATACCATTATCGCGGTCTGCATTTGATATTTCGAACCCGATAAGTGCATCAGTTTCAAGCGCAAATCTTGAGGCAATAGTATCTCTAGGAATAGCTATTTCAAGGCTGAATCCTAAATCAGTTTCTGCAAATGCAAAATTTCCAGGACCATTGCTAGCATTAGCTGTATCTCCAGGGACTTCGCCATAAACATAACGCCATTGAATATCATTTGTATCATATTCAACACCTTTCGCATTATCACCATCAAAGAATAGTTCAACACAGTCGCTTGCCCAAGGTGAAGCTTTTTCTGATCCGTCAATTTCATCATCAATAACATTTACAAATACGTAAAAATTATCTTCATCCCACATAGTCCAAGCTGAAGCCATATGATCTTGCCAAGTTGCAAATATTGTATCAGGAAGTGCATTTCCTTCTAACTTTGCTAAAGATATTTCATCAGAAATATCCCAAATATCTTCTCTTGTTCCATCAATTGTAGGAGCATCTTCAGTATATCTAATATTTAAGACATCAGATACTTCATTTCCAATTAATAATGCTGTCCCAAAAAGTGAAGGGTTACTCCATGTTAAACCGTCATTTGTCCACCAGTGTAAAACATCCTGCTGTCCAACATTTTCATCACGGTCTGCATTCGATATTTCGAACCCGATAAGTGCATCTTCTTCAAGAGTGAATCTGGAAGCAAGTGAATCTCTTGATATTGCAATTTCAAGATTGTATCCGCTTTCAGTATCATAAAATGCAAATACACCCGGTCCGTTACTTGCATTAGCAGTATCACCAGGAACTTCGCCATAAACATAACGCCACTGAATATCGTTAGCATCATATTCAACACCTTTTGCATTATCACCATCAAAGAATAGTTCAACGCAGTCGCTTGCCCATGGGGAAGCTTTTTCTGATCCATCACGTTCATCATCTACAATACTTACAAAAACATAAAAATTATCATCATCCCACATTGTTCTGAATGTAGCTGCATGATCATCATAAGAAGCTACTGAATCGATAGGATGATTTTCAAATATTAACATTGGAATTGCCGTAACACTGTTCCAAATATCATCTAATTGACCGTCAATAGTTGGAGCATCTCCTGCTTTGGGTATCATTAGAATATCATCAACGATTGTTTCATTTCCTGCAAATGATGAACTGCTTAATAGTACCATCATAACAAGAGTGACTGATAAAAATGTCCAAATGTGTTTCATTTTTTTCTCCTTTTGTTAGAAATAGTTAAGTTATTTATGCTGCTAATTTTTTTTACATTTATTATAACAACTCCTCCTTTTTATTATGAATTATTATCTTTATCTGCCAAGGTAAGGTGCACCGGCTTTGTCCATACCCATTTTAAAAAGTCGAACAGAGTCACTTGCAGCAACTGTAATTCCTCTATTTAAATACAAAAATTTATCGTTGCCGTAAACAATCTGATCTATTCCTCTAGGAATAATTTTTTCAGCATAATAATAAGGTGTAATTGCTCCGTTATTCTCCAATACAAATAAAGAGTATGCCGGGTGAGATGATAGGCACAATAATATAATTCCTTCGGAATTTATATTAAATGAACTGATTGAACAATTTGAAAAACCGGCAACTGTATTTAAATCTGTAACTTGCTGTTCATTTACTAAAGCTCCGTCTTGAATTGAATACTTTACTATTTGTTTGCTTGTTGCTAAATAAAGAGACCCATTATATACTCTCATTTCAACAATTTCGGTACCCGACATAACATTTGTAGCAGTAACTGTTTTTGATGGTGTTACGATAAAAACTCCTTTCCTTTTTGCCGCATATAGGTTTCCGGATTGGTCAAAGTCAAGTCTGGTTGTTCTTTGATTTAAATCTATATATGTAGTTTGATCTCCAGTTACCGGATCTATTTGAAATACCTTATCTTTATCTGTACAAGCATACAAATATCCATCAGGTCCAAATTTAATATCTGTAAATTTCAGAAAATCAGCCCCTTTAAATGTAACAATTTCAGTAAGGATTATTCCATCCGGGTCTAACTTATATAATTTTGTTTGTGTTGCAATAAACAGGCTTTCATCATTACCGACTTCAATTGCCATAATTTTATTTGGTAAGAATTGCAAATCTCCCCAATTACTTATTGCCTGACCGACTTTATAATGTTCTTTTTTTCCGAAGCCTTCGGCACTGGGAATAACAACACTTATCGTTAAATCATTGCCTGCCTTTGCAGGTCTGTAAAAAACAATCTGATTTTCAGATATACTTTTAATTAAGGCAGGTTCACCACCAACAAATACCCAGTTTGTGTCGGTACTGTTAACGGCAAATCCGCTGCCGTTAATAATAATTTCTCTAACACCGGCAACTGCAGAATCTGAAGGTAATATGCTTGTAATCTGCGGACCGGAATTAAGAGTTTTGTTTTCGTCATATATTTTTTCCGGTTCAATAAATTCATTACAAGCTGTAAACAACAACAAAGTTATTGCCGGAATGCTTAATATTTTTGTTATTCTATTTATCATATATTTACCTTTTCCTTTTTACAATGAAATTCTGGCAGAAAATCTTTGAACATTACCTAGTTTACCAAACGGAGTATATGCATAATCAACTCCAAAACCATATTGCGAAAGTCCTATGCCATAAGTAATATCATCTAAATCATTTCCAAAAATGTAACCGCCTCTTAAAGAAACAATATCCATAAACTGATATTCAAGACCTACTTTTACCTGCTCGGCACGCGCACGGGGATGTGTTGCATCAACAGCCAGTAAAAGTGATTGCTCAGGTCCCCCGACTTCAATAAAATCGAATAAATCGGCGGAAATACCAATTGTAAACAATAATGGCAGCTGAAAACCTTCTTCTTTGAATTTAACTTCTTTTGAATAGTTTCGTACCGACATACCGAAAGCCAGACTTTTATATCCGGTTTTGTAAAGTGTTCCAAAATCTACAGCAATTGCTTCGGCTTCGTTTTTACTTTCTTTTATACCGCCGCTGCCATCGGGTACCTGACTTGAACCAAGCGATTGATATGCATATTTTACCTGCACGCCCACACTGAATTTATCGTTCAGCATTTTTGCGTAACCAATACCAATGCTTAATGCAACAGGATTGATATTGCCTATATCTCTGTACCCGGAATAACCGGGATCGACAACTGTTCCCTGAATATCTCCGTAATCAATAGACTGCAAAGAAAAACCAACAACACCGTAATCTCCATTAGCCGGCGCTAATACTGCGCTTGCTGTCATATAATTAATATCGGCAATCCATTTATTTATACTAAAGGTACCGCTGAAAAAATTCGTAATATCTGCCATACCTGCTGGATTATGAAATAATGCATCTGAATAACCGGAAACTGCATTTACTGCATCTCCCATACCGCTTGCTCTGGCATCGGAGGTAACTTCAAGAAAATTGAACCCCGTTTGAGCAAGTTTTTGCTGGCCGTAGATGTTGGAAGCAAGTATTCCAACAATAACCAATAGAAATATTTTATTAATTTGATTCACGTTTTATCTCCTTTTCGATAACGTCATTAACAATGAATTTATCATCTTATTACAATTAATTTTCTGAATGCATTCTCCCCTTTTTTGAACAGCAGTTCGCCTGTTATATCATCATAAAGGTCTTCAGTAACTTCAAAATACAATATGTAAATACCGCTTACTATTAATTGTCTTGCAGATGTTAACGAGAAATAATAAACATCCCCGGTATTCTTTCTATGCTGCATAGTTTCTATTAATGTTCCCGATTCAGTATAAATCTTTATATCGCATTTACCGGGTAAATCGTAAATTGCAATTTTGTCAGGATCATCATTGGTAAACTGTATTTCTCTTGCTCTTATGTTATAAGGGTTAGGAACTATTCTCAGCTGTGACCAATTTTTACCTGCTGGTCTTGTAAGAAAAGCTTCAATTGTAGTCATTGTGTAAAACTTACTGCTACGAAGAGGCTCACCAGGTTTAAAATCATTCTGTGTTCCATCGTCTTTTGATACAACATAGTAATAATACTTAAATCCTCTCTGCAAATCCCGGTCTTCGTAGTTATGAACTACATTACTTTTATTACAAGAAAATATTTTTGTAAATGTAGTGTCGTATCGTCCTACAGCTCTGTAAATCTCATATCCGTCAAAGTGAGGATCTGATACAGCTTCATCCGACCAATCAAGTGTGATTGCATTTCCGGCTGATACCACATTAAATGTTTTTGGAGCCGGAGGCGCTTGAGGAATATTCATCCCGCTGTTGTAATTATCTATTGCTCTTCTGAATGAATTAAATAGTGAATCTTTTCCTGAAAGTACCCACGCATTTTTATATGTATTCCTGTCATTTGTTGTTGATCCGTCAGGCATTACATAATTTCCTGTCTGATTAAACCAATTTGAATGAATTTCCCTTACATGCTCACGGTCTTTCATTATTCCTGCTACTGCCTGAGCATATACAATTTTTATACTGTCTCCAATTGCCATAGTGTAAGGACCGTAACCTAGGGCTGCAGCGTAACCTCCATTATCATTACCATAATTGTCAGCAAAGCTCTCACCTACCAATTCTGCCTGTGTTTGCGAAGGATGTCCTGCAGACATGAATTCTAAATATTTTTTTGTCATAGAATTTGGTTCATACTGATTATTTCCTTGTGCATCTAAATCCGAACCCATAATCTTTGTAGTAAATGGCTGTGATTGGTCGTCAGTATGATCTGATGCCGATCTATCCGCGTGAAGAGTTACAACTCCGGCATAATTTGTTCCGGCAAGTATATCTGCAAAATCTGTGTTTGGTAACCCAATATCGTCTTGATAACCACTAGAAGTTGAAACAGGTCCGTAATAAGACCAAACAGCACGCATATCTGGAGTAATAGGATCGCGGTGATTTACGTCCTGACCAACACAATCATTTATTGTATTTCTACCCCAAGAAACACCAGTTGGCGACCAGCCCTCTCTGTATGATTCACCTGAAAAAGCGTAACGAAACTGCCAATGAAATATTACATCAGTAAGTGTTTTATTAAGTTTTGGAGTATTCGATGCATCAATAATTCCTGTATTTTTAAAAACATATTCATATATGTAATAGTTATCGTGATTTTGCTGAGTAAATGCATAGACTTTTCTTGTGCAAGATATTCCAATACTGGTATTGAATTTTGTAATAATCATCCTGTCGCAAGGGAGATTTTCGTCAATTCTGTCCGGAACATCATCAAATTCAAGAAAAGATGCGGAAACATCGTCAACATATACATCCGAATGCTCGCTTTTTGCAACAAGCTCATGCGATACAGGAATAATTGCTTGACCTAAATGCATATTAATTCTTCCTGCACTTACAACCTTATACGGGTATGTGATACCGGTTACCGGATCTGCAAAGTTTGTTGTGCCTAACCATAAAGATTGCCCAACGTTAACATCCTGACCGATATACTCCCCTGGCCAGTTTAATCCGTCAATCTGGTCAGTATTAGTAAATCCTGCTCTGCCTCTTCTGCCGTATTCAATTTCAACACCGCCGTTCGAAAACCAGTTGTGAAGTGAGCCAACCTTTATCCATTTAATTTCGTGCTCAATATCACCTTCGATTTGTGCAATTAGTATTTCTGCATCAAACAGCATTAAAATACCGAACAATACACCAAGGCTTTTAATTTTATTGATAATTTTATTAACCATATTACTATTACCTCAAATTTTCATTATCATTTTAGAATTTAAATGTTAAGTTTATACCAAAATATATCTGACGAGGATCGAGAAAGCTAAAAGATGTATTGTTCGGCATATCGATATAGGCTTTATCTTCCAATAATTTATCCATTCTGCCTTTATCCACTTCAGTCATTGCTTCGCCTTGAAGTTCCACATACTTTGAATTACTTTTATCATAATATATAACGCCAGACTCATATCTATCACTAAGCTTTTCACCAGGCTTAAGCACAGTTTCAATTTTCTCTACCCCAAAAACCGGCTGGTAAGGAACCCCGGTTTTTCTGTAATCTCCAACTCTATCCTCACCAACGATATTATCATAGCCTTCATTTTTGGGAAGATGTAATGATGCGAGATAAAATTGCTGATCAAAACCATCATAGAAGCTTTTTCCTGATAATCTTTTAGCATTAAGCAAATTAGAAATATCCATATAAAGCATTACCGAAAACTTATCGAAGTTAAAAGATTTATTAATTCTTAAATCAATGTTATAGTAATCTGTTACTTGAACATTATTTACAACCTGCGAAAGATTTTTAGGATTGTATGTTACATATTCACCAGCTATCCAATTACCAAGAACATCTAAACTCCATCCGTCAAGAGGATAAATTCCCAGAAATTCAGGTCCAAATTGATTAGGTGTAAAAAATGTGAAGCTTACATTTGCTCTTGGTTTTGGTACGGGTTTCTGCTGATATAAAACCAATGTATTTTCATCAAGTTTCTTTTGACTTAATCTGTTTTCGTCAATTGTCTGTTTTCCAAAAGCCCCGAGTGTATTAACTTGATAAGTGAAGTTGACAAATCCTCTTACCCAGTCGCCATAGGTTTTTTTAAATGTAAATTCAATACCTCTGATATCTTCGTAACTGTTATTATTAGCTGCAAAATACCCTATATTTTTCCGATCGCTTACATATTGCGTATAAGCCTGCTGATTAGTAATATCGTTATAGAATGCAGCAACCTGAATTAAATAATCAGTAAATAAAACGTGGTCGTAACCTAATTCGTAGGATACTGTTTTTGCCTGAATTAAATTTGGATTACCGTAATTTTGCAAAGCCCCTGAGGTTGCCCTGCCTAAACGGAATATTTCTTCATAAGCAGGCATTTGCTTAAAATGACCGAAATTGAAATATAATTTCGAGTCTTCAGTAATTGGATGAGCAATTCCAAGACGAGGACTGACAGATACATCAACTTCAGCTTTCTTTTTAGGATAATCTTTTCCGCTGCTGTATTTTGCCGAAAAATATTCCTTGTCGAAAGGATCAACATCTACCCATTCAGTATTAGGATTGCTGATATCAACTCTCAAACCGATATTTGCAATAAATCCCAGCATTTCCATTTTATCTTGAAGATACATCGAAATCTGATATGGCTGCCATTTTTCTTTAACGTAATTAGTCTCGTTAAAAAACTCTTTTACTTTTCCATAATTGAGATTCAAGTCGAAAAATGAGAAAGAAATTCCAGCCTTAAATAAGTGTTCTTTAAATAGCTGGCTTGTAATATCACCTTTAACAACATAAGAGCTTATATTACTCGAGTCTCTTATCTGGCTTGAATGTGTTCCGAAAAACATACCGGTAATACCTGTTGCTGAATAAGGATCAAATCCGAATGGAGCTTCGTCAACAAAATAACCGGGAACAACTTCGTATATTTTGGAATTATCTCTTGTTCTTATAGGTCCTGTCTGATATTTTCTGTTCAAGTGCTCAATACTAACTTCATAAAATGTGTTAGGGTTTATAAATGATGTAAGTTTTCCTGATAACGAATAGTGACTTACTTCTGCTTCCGAGTACCAAGAATCAGTAAATATTCTGCTTGCTCTTTGCTCGTTAGTAATTGATGCAATCTGAAAAGGTGTACGCATAAAGTCAGTCGGGTTCCAGAACTGAGTACCTGAAATACCCCAAGTGCGGCTGTTAAATTGATTATCATCAGCATTAAGAGCTACATTATAGTTTTTTCCGTAACTTCCGTTAACAACTAATTTTACATCTTTTGAAACATCAGATGTTAATTTAATAGAACCGTAATAATCCTGATAATCATCTCTGGTTAAAGGTATTAGCAGCATTTCTTTTTCGAAACGGAAACTTGTGAAAAACCTTAAATTACCAAGACTGCTTGATAACAGAGGAAAAGGGCCGCCAAAACTTCCGTCAATTATATAGTCAGGTTCAATTGAAGGTCTTCTTCTCCGCTCCCATTCAAAAAGCCGTTTTGCTCCTGCAGGAGTAAGATCATTTGAAGGATCGCTGTCGGTTAATAATCTATGAGAAAGTGAATTCCAGCCTTCAAATTCAGGATATTGTCTTTGTTCATATTTATCCCAAGTACCGTTTTCTGTTCCTGTCCAGCATACAGCCGGATCAAGATAAGGTCTGTTCCACATCGAGTTAGGATCGTAAACAGAAATACCTAAATGTTTTTGATTTGCAGGACTGTATTTTACTTGTATTGAAGCTTCGTAATTTGATGTGCTTCCTTCTTTATATACAATGTTAGCTATTCCAGAACGAACCTGTCCGTATTCAGCATTAAAACCTCCTCTTTCTATTGATACTTCCTGAATTGCGCTCATTGAAATTGAAGTAATAGGTTTATTGTTTCTTGGATCGCGAAGAGTTATACCATCAACTTGAAATAACAACTGATCCGATTCTCCTCCTCTTATTACCATTCCTTCTTCAACACCTGCTTGCAAACCTATAACTTCAGTTATTGAAGAAACCGGAAGAGTTTGCATTTCGGCAGCAGCAATACCTGTTACACTTGTTGATACGTCTTTTTTAATTACATCTTTTTTTGCTACCACTACAATATCTTCTGTTGAAATAGCTTCTAAAACCATTTCAATATCAAGATTTGTAGTTTCGTCTATTTTTACACGGACTTCGTTAATTGTTGTGCTCGAATATCCTATCATACTTGCTTTCACAGTATGAGTTCCCGGGGGAACATTTAGAATCACATAATCTCCTTCGATATCTGTTGCTGCACCAAGCATTGTTCCCATAACAACAACATTGACACCATATAAAGGTTCACCGGTCTCTTTATCAATAATCCGTCCGGTTATCTTTCCTGTTGTACCGGCAAATAAAACCCCGGATAAGAAAAGCAGACAGATCAATGACAAGCTTATGACTCGATAAGTACCGCTTGACATAGGCATACTCCTTTTGTTAATAACTTTAAAAAAAATAGATTTCTTATTTGTTGAATAAATATTTGTAATTTTCTTCATTTTAAGTTTGCCATTTTTTTACTGACAAAACCCTCTTTTACCGAAATATCGATACTTTGTGTTTTATCAGCCTTTGCCGAAAACAAAAATGCTGATAAGCTCATCAAAAAGATGACAAGCGTAAAATGAAATAAATCTATATTAAAAAACCAATCTAGTAATCCGATTTTAATACTGATAATTTTTATATCCGATAAACTTCTTATAATTATAAGTATCGAAATAATTATTGTATTTATGTTTGTTATTATTGGTTTTATCTTGATAGATAAAAAGCTTATAATAAAGAATGCTGCCATAAATGAAGCTATATAGCTTAAAATACCAAAAAGCGTAATAACTGAAGAAAAGTTTTGTACCGAAGAGAACGGAATAATAGCAATGCTTATAAATAAAACGCTAATAGCCGAAAATCTTCCGGCAAGAACTAACTTTCTTTCTGAAGTTTCAGGACTAATATTTTTTATAAAATCCAACGTAATAATTGAAGATAATGTGATTATTAAGTTTGATATTGATGATATAATTACAGCAGATATTGCCATGATTAAAATTAATTTAACCGCCTCAGGTGTTTCTTCATTAATAAAAAACACATTAGTTCCGGATTCAAGACTACCAATGCCGGAAGAAAGCAAAAATGTAAATAATAATAATGGTATAATTTGTAGAAATCCTGCAGTAAAAACTGATTTTTTTATCTTGTAAGTATTATTAAAACAAAGGCTTTTCTGAATTATCAGATAGTCTGAAAACCAAAAGCCAAAAGCAATTATTGGAATCGAAAATATAACTCCAAGTAAATAGAAATCATTTAATGCAATATTATTCAATAATAGATTTGCGTTTATACTACCGGCATTATTGCTGCTAGTAAAACCTACACATAGTATAGCAGCACCGAAAATAATAACTATCGTATGAATAATATCTCCGTAAATATCTGCATGTATCCCCCCAACTATAATATATATGCCTGATATTATCATAAAGAAAAGAAGAGAAGAAACAACCTCAACACCAGAAATCTGACTGATTATCAAACTTCCCGTTGAAAGAACTATTAAAAGACGAAGGATATTACTCAAAATGAATATTCCTGAAACAATAAATCCGGCATATTTTCCAAATCTGTTATCAAAATATCCTTTTATGGAGTTAAAGTTGCCGCTTTTCAATTTTGGAAATAAATATCGCGAATAAAGTATCAGCATAATAACTGAAAATAATAAATAAAGTATCAGGAAGATTATGCCCAATGACGGATATGCAAAAGATATTATAGCCGGACCGATAATTGACGATGTAAAAAACGACACACCCAAATAAAACCAATGAATACTATTGTTAGCAAAAAAATAACTGCCGAAAGTTACTTCCTTAGAGCGTAAAAGATATATGCTTATGGCAAATACAGCTATCGGAAACAAAAAATATAAAAAGATATTTGAGGCAGTTATACCAAACAATTTTTTCCCTTAAATTAAAATACGAACATTATTAATTTTTAATTACTGTTATCCGTCAAATTCCCGAATTACAAACAACCCCTTAATGTCAATTGATATGCCACGGGATTTTTATTGCTTTTTTCTTCATAATCGTAATTTTCATTTCCTTGAGAAAAGTTTTACTATCATTTTGATATATTAATTTTTGACCTTTTTATATCAAAATGATATATAATATTTTTATTTTAATTTTCAGAAACAAATTGATTTCTGTTTTCTAAAATATTAAAGTCTTCATCCTTTTTTATTAATCTATCTATTTGTAATTTGCGCTTTGTTATCTTATAAATTTAACTGATTATATGAATATTCTCGGGATTTCGGCTTTTTATCACGACAGTGCCGCATGTTTAGTGCAGGACGGGAAAATTACTGCCGCTGCGCAGGAAGAGCGTTTTACCCGGAAAAAACATGATCACGGATTTCCTAAAAATGCAGTTAAATTTTGTCTGGATTTTGCCGGAATCACAATTGATCAAATTGATTACGTCGCATTCTACGATAAACCATTCTTGAAATTCGAACGAATACTTGAAACTTATTTAACTTACGCTCCGGTAGGAATTAAATCTTTCATCAAAGCAATTCCTTTGTGGATTAAAGAAAAAATGTGGATGAAGGAATTAATTAAAACCGAACTTAATTATAACGGGGAAATTCTCTTCCCGGAACATCACCAGTCGCACGCTGCTTCTGCGTTTTTCCCATCACCTTTTGATGAAGCTGTTTTTATAACAATGGACGGAGTTGGCGAATGGACAACAACAAGTTTTGGAGTTGGCAGCAAAAATAACATTGATATTCTTGCAGAAATAAAATTCCCCCATTCGCTGGGATTGCTTTATTCGGCATTTACTTATTACACAGGTTTTAAAGTAAACAGCGGCGAATATAAAGTTATGGGACTTGCCCCTTACGGCGAGCCAAAATATGTTGATTTAATTTTAAATGAATTGATGGATTTGAAAGAAGACGGCTCGTTTAAATTAAATATGAAGTATTTCAATTTTGCAGCCGGATTAACAATGACAAATTCGAAGTTCGATAAACTTTTCGGCGGTCCGCCCCGGAAACCGGAATCGAAACTAACTCAGCACGAAATGGATCTTGCACGCTCCGTGCAGGATGTTACCGAAGAAGTGATGCTGCGGACTGCCCGATATGCGCAAAAAATTACAGGGAAGAAAAATCTTTGTCTTGCCGGCGGAGTTGCGCTAAATTGCGTAGGAAACGGAAAAATTCTTAAAGAAAATATTTTTGATAAAATTTGGATTCAGCCTGCTGCCGGAGATGCCGGCGGAGCTTTGGGCGCCGCACTTTTTGTGTGGTTCCAATATTTGAATAATGAGAGAGTTGCAGATAATAAAACTGACAGTCAGTTTGGTTCGTATCTTGGTCCTAATTACACCGAATTGGAAATTGAAGAATTTTTGAAATCGAGAAAAATAAAATATCTTAAATTTGAAAACGGCAAAATCTTTGAGAAAATTGCTGACTTGCTGAATGATGAAAAAATAATCGGACTTTTTGCCGGACGCGCTGAATTCGGACCTCGGGCACTGGGAGCCCGTTCGATAATCGGCGATGCCCGCTCATCAAAAATGCAATCGATTATGAATCTAAAAATAAAGTTCCGCGAGAGCTTCCGCCCGTTTGCTCCTTCTGTGCTTGAGGAAAAAGTAAACGAGTATTTTGAACTTGACGAGCAAAGTCCGTATATGCTGCTTGTTGCAGATGTAAAAAAAGAGCGGCAGAAAACTATGAACGAAAACGAGCAGAAACTTTTCGGAATTGATAAATTAAATATAGTCCGCTCCGATATTCCCGCGGTAACTCATATTGATTATTCTGCGAGGATACAAACGGTAAGCAAAGGTACAAACCCTTTTTATTATTCAATAATTTCGGAATTTGAAAAGAAATACGGCTCTGCTGTAATTGTAAACACTTCGTTTAATGTGCGAGGCGAACCGATTGTAAACACACCCGATGAAGCTTACACTTGTTTTATGCGGACAGATATGGATTATCTGCTGCTCGAAAATATTCTGCTTGATAAAAATGAAATGGAAAAACTAAAAGAAGATATAGATTGGCGCAAACAATTTGAGTTGGACTGAAATAGATCAGGAGTAAGATTCAAGATTAAGAGTCTTGGTTCTCTCTTAATCTGATTTCTTAGTCTTAATCTTCCGAAGGAACAGATGAAAGAACTAATTACAGAAATATCGCACATTAACAGCAGCAAAAAAGAATGCCGGAAGTTCGGTTATTCGGTTGGCTCTGTTTTATTAATTATAGGATTAGCACTGCTTTATTTTGAAAAATCCTCGGCGGTATATTTTTTAAGTATTGCCGGAATTCTTATAATACTCGGGTTTATGCTTCCTGCATCTCTAAAACCTTTACAGAAAATCTGGATGGGAATATCTGTAATTTTGGGCTTTATTATGACCCGCGTAATTCTTACATTTTTATTTTATATAATTGTAACACCAGTTGCATTAATTGCAAAAATAGCCGGAAAGGATTTCCTGAATCTGAAAATTGAGAAAGAAAAAAATTCATATTGGATTTTTAGAGAGAAAAAAGAATACAATAAAACTGAAACTGAAAAACAATATTAAGAGATAAAATATGAGCAAATTATCAATAGTAGTGGAATTCTGGCAATTTCTAAAAGAACGCAAAAAGTTCTGGCTTTTACCAATTGTAATATTTTTGGTACTTCTCGGAGGACTGATTGTATTAACTCAAGGCTCAGCGCTTGCGCCATTTATTTATGCAATTTTTTAAGCAGGAAATTTATGAAATCGAATAAATCAATTTATCTGATATTCTTTATATTTTTATTAACCTATGTTGTTGCTCAAGAAAATCAGTGGAACAACAAAAAATGCGCGGTTGCGTTAACTTACGACGACGGTTTAAATGTTCATCTCGATAATGTTGTTCCCGCGCTGGATTCGTTAGGATTTAAAGGAACATTTTACATTCCTGCAAATTCAGCAGTGCTTACTGAAAGGCTGGGAGAATGGCGGGCGATTTCTAAAAACGGACATGAACTTGGCAACCATACTTTATTTCATCCCTGTTACGGAAGACGCCCCGGCAGAGAGTGGGTAAATCCAGATTACGATTTAAATGATTATTCCATTACAAAAATAGTGGACGAAATAAGGCTGGCAAATACACTTCTTAAAGCAATCGACGGGAAATCCGAAAGAACTTTTGCATACACTTGCGGAGATATTTCTGCCGGAGATTCTGTATTTGTTGATTTGATTTTAAATGATTTTACAGGCGCACGCAGTGTAACCGGACGTAACGAGAATTTTAAAACAGTCAATCTTTTTGATATCGGTTCCTATATGATAATGAATAATCCGGGAGAAGAACTGATTAAAATGGTAAAAAAAGCTCAGGAAGAAAACGCGTTGATTGTGTTTTTATTTCACGGAGTCGGCGGCGAACATAACATTAATGTTTCACTTTCTGCACACAAAGAATTGCTGAAATATCTTAAGGAAAACGAAAAAGATATTTGGATTGCTCCTCTGAATGAAATCTCGAAATTCGTTATTAATTCAAGAAAACAGCAAAGCTGTAAATAAAATTACGGAGATTAGAAAATGATTAGGAAGATTATTTTAAGTTTGCTTTTTACTACAGCAATATTTACACAAATCCGACTGCCAAAACTGATTAGCGACGGAATGATTTTGCAGCGCGATACCGAACTGAAAATATGGGGATGGGCTTCGGCTGGTGAAAATGTAAGTATTTATTTTAATGAAGCTACCTTTAAAACCATTACTGACCAAAACGGGAATTGGCAGATCATACTTCCTAAACAAAAAGCCGGCGGACCTTATTCGATGAAAATTGCCGGAAAAAATACGGTTGAAATAAACGATATTTTATTCGGCGATGTTTGGCTTTGTTCCGGTCAATCAAATATGGAAACTACTATGAGCCGGGTTAGTCCGCTTTACAGTAAAGAAATTCCGGAAATAAATAATCCGCAAATCCGTACGTTTATTGTGCCGAAAGAATATGAATTCAGCGGACCGAAAGATGACATTTCAGGAGGAAGCTGGCTAAAAGCTGATCAGACAAATATTATGAAATTTTCGGCAGTCGGGTACTTTTTTGCTAAGGAAATTCAAGAAAAATATAATGTCCCGGTAGGAATTCTTCTTTCTGCTGTCGGCGGTTCGCCTGCCGAAGCCTGGGTAAGCGAAAAAGGGCTGAAGAACTTTCCTGTATATCTTGAAGATGGAAGAAAGCATAAAAATAAATCATTCATTGATAGTATAAGAACAAGCGATAGAAACAGAATTAATTCCTGGTATTCTTCATTAAACGCAAAAGATGCGGGATATGCAAATCCTGCAATGCGCTGGAACAGCAATGATTTAAATACTAATAATTGGTCAGTAATGAATATTCCCGGTTTTTGGGCAGATACAGAACCCGGTTTGAAAAACGGCGTCGTCTGGTTCCGCAAAACTTTCAACATACCTGAAGAATCCGCCGGAAAATCTGCAAAGTTAAATCTCGGGGCTATTGTAGATGCCGATTCCGTATTTATTAACGAAGTTTTTGTCGGGAACACAACTTATCAGTATCCTCCGCGCAGATACGAAATACCCGCCAGAGTTTTAAAATCTGGAGAAAATATTATTACTGTTCGTGTTGTAAGCAATATTGGCAGAGGCGGATTTGTAAAAGAGAAACCTTATGAAATAGTTTTCGAAAATACAAACATAGATTTAAAAGGCGAGTGGCAATACAAATCAGGCGCTGTAATGGAGCCTCTTTTGGGAGAAACTTTCTTCACATACAAACCAACCGGACTTTTTAATGCAATGATTGCCCCGCTGAAAAATTACAAAATTAAAGGCGCAATGTGGTATCAAGGCGAATCAAACGCCGAAAGACCTTTGGAATATAAAAATCTTTTAACCGATTTAATTAACGACTGGCGGTTGACCTTAAATCAAGGAAATGTGCCATTTATTATTATTCAATTGCCAAATTTTATGGAAGCAAAAAGCGAACCTTCCGAAAGCAATTGGGCACGTTTACGCGAAGCGCAGTTAAAAACTTTATCGGTTCCGAACACTGCTTTGGCTGTTACAATTGATATTGGTGAATGGAATGATATTCATCCGTTGAATAAAAAAGATGTAGGAATAAGATGCGCTCTTGCTGCCCAAAAATCTGCTTACAGCGAAAAGGATGTGATTTACTCGGGTCCGACTTTAAAATCTTTCGAAAAGAAAGGCGACAGGTTTGTTTTAATCTTTGATAATACCGGAAGCGGATTAACGGCAAAAGGAGAAAAAAAATTAAATCAGTTTGCTGTAGCCGGAGACGATAAAAAATTTGTATGGGCAAAAGCAGAAATTTATGGCGACAGGATCATTGTCTGGTGCAATTCTGTAAAAGATCCCGTTGCAGTGCGGTATGCCTGGGCAGATAATCCCGAAGGAGCAAATCTTTACAATATGGAAGGACTGCCCGCATCGCCTTTTCGTACAGATGACTGGTAAAACTTAAAATAAGTAAATAATATAAAAAGTTATTTTCTAATTGGGGTTTTTCTTGTGATGTTAATTTTTATTTTAAATTCCTGCACAATACCAAACCCATAACGAGAATAAAAAGTAAAATTTGTTTATTAAAATACTTAACGGAGCGATTTATGAAATTTTCATTTTGCTTATATGTTATACTTATTACATGTTTTATTTCAGCGCAGAAGTTTTATGTTGATCCGGTTAACGGAAGTCCTGACGGGAACGGTTCTGCCGGATTTCCGTGGCGGACAATTCAGGAAGTAATAGCGAATAATTTAATAGAATCGTACGAACCTGTAAATTATCCTTATGACGGCACTTCGGAACTTAAAATTAAAAACAGCAACGCACCGGTTTCGGGGGGCGATACTTTAATTCTCCTTTCAGGTTTTCACGGCGAAATAAATCTTCTTAGATATTTTAACGAACAGCCGATAACAATTATGGCAGCAGAAGGACATTTTCCTAAAATAACGCGTTTAAAACTTGTTGCAGGTAAAAACTGGAACTTTTCGGGGCTGACAATAAGTCCTGAATTCGCTGAACCATATGTTAAAAATGATTTAATCCGGCTTGAAACTCATAACTGGAGCGGACCCGTTTCTTATATCAAAGTTGAAAACTGCACGGCTTATTCTATTGAGAATTCTTCCGTATGGGATGACAAACAATGGGATTCTTTATCCTGTAACGGAATATATTGCAGCGCAAGCAATGTTGAATTGCGGAATAATTATTTGAAAAATGTAAATTTTGGAATTACTGTAAGCAAGAATAATTGCATTGTAAGCAACAATATAGTCGAAAGTTTTGCCGGTGACGGATTACGGGGGCTTGGCGATGATTTGCTGTTTGAATATAACTTGGTTAAAAATTGTTACGATGTAAACGGAAATCACGATGATGGATTTCAAAGCTGGGCAATTGATGGAAACCCTCCCGAAAGAGTTACGATTCGCGGAAATATTATAATTAATTATGAAGATGAAAATCAGCCGTATAGAGGATCGCTTCAGGGAATTGGCTTATTTGACGGCCCTTATGTTGACTGGATAATTGAAAACAATGTGATAATGGTCGATCACTGGCACGGAATATCGATGTATAAAGGGATTAATTGCAGAATTGTAAACAATACAGTAGTCGATTTAAATAATGTTTCACCGGGTCCGCCGTGGATAAGACTTGGTGACCACAAAGACAGCTCGCATAGCGAAAATTCTTATGTTATAAATAATCTTTCAAAATCTGTTACAATTGCCGAAGGTGTTACTGCCCAAAACAATGTAATCATCGGGAATTACGAGGACTACTTTTTTAACTATGCCGAAAAAGATTTAAGACTCAGCTCATCAAGTCCCGCAAGAAATGCAGGAACAAGTTTCTTAGCCCCTGAAATTGATATTTTAGGAACAATACGTCCTCAGGAAACTGCAGTTGATGCCGGAGCTTACGAATATTCAGGACCCGTTAATGTTGAAACCGTAAATCCCGCAGATATATTCCAGCTTCACCAAAACTTTCCTAATCCGTTTAATCCTTCAACAACAATTAAATATTCAATTCCAACCCCTCCCTGCCTGCCGGCAGGCACGGCTGCTTCCTCCCCTTTAGCAAAGGGGAGGACTGAGGTAGGGTTTGTAACTTTAAAAGTTTACGATATTTTAGGACGCGAAGTTGCAACACTTGTGAACGAAAAAAAATCTGCCGGGACATATACCATAAAATGGGACGGTACAAATTCTTCGGGAAAACAGGTCAGCAGCGGAATGTATTTTTATCAGTTAAAAATCGGGGATTCTTATACCGAAACGAAAAAAATGCTTCTTGTTAAGTAGATACGGCAAAATAATCCTCAATAAATAAAGAGCGTTTGTATGAAATGCAAATTCAATTTCCGCTTTGTTTTCTTTGTCATTATTATTTCGGGATGTCTATACGGATTTGCTGATAATAATATTTCAAAGAAATTGACCGTTTTTACAAATAATATAAGTCCGCAATATTTATTCGCGCTTGAAAAGCTGAATGAAGTTGTCCCCTCTTCAACTGCATCTGATGAATCTGCTGCTGATATAATTATTATACAAAACGGAAAATCAAGCATCAGGTATAATTTAAAATCATCTTTCGATTCTCTAAAACCGGAAGGTTATTCAATAAATAAATTACCGGAAAATAAAATTGCTTTGGTCGCATCCGATCAATCCGGCGTGATTTACGGACTTTTGGATATCGCCGAACAAATTCAAATGGGAAAATCAATTTCCGATATTCAGGAAAAGACTGTAAATCCATCAGTAGAATTCCGGGCAATAAAATTCAATCTGCCGTGGAATTCGTACCGCGTTGATGAAAGTTTGAAACTTCATACGGAAACAGTGCGCGACCTTAATTTTTGGAAAGATTTTTTGGATATGATGGTTGAAAATAGATTCAATGCATTAACCTTGTGGAATCTTCATCCTTTCCCTTTTATGATCCGAGCAAAAAATTTTCCCGAAGCCTGCCCGTTTACCGACGAAGAACTTGCTGAATGGCAGTCATTCTGGAAAGGTTTGTTCAAAATGGCAAAAGACCGCGGAACCAAAACTTTTATGGTTAATTTTAACATTTTCGTTTCCCCTTCTTTTGCTCAAAAATATAAAGTTGCAGATTACTGTCTGCCCCACATGGAAGGAAAAGAATATTACGGAGACGGCGATTACTCCGAAATTGTGCAAAGATACAATCAGGAAAGTTTTGTGCAGGTTATAAACGAATACCCCGATCTTACAGGCTTCGGCGTGAGCCAGAATGAGCGGATGGAAGGTGTTGACGAGCAGGTTTGGCAGGACTGGATTGTAGATACTTATTTTAGCGGAATTGAAAAAGCCGACCGGAAAATAGAATTACTGCTCCGCGCGCATACACACCCTGCACCTGAACTTACACGAAAAGCCGTTGAAGATAACGCCTACAAACTTGGGAAAGTGTGGATGGATGTTAAATTCAACTGGTCTCACTCGCATTCAAGCCCTAAACTTATGTTTATTCACGGAGGTTCTAAATCGCAGGTATTGTGGAATCCGGTGCCGGAAAATTATAAAATGATTTACACGATGCGCAACGAAGATTTTTTCATCCTGAGGTGGGGCGAACCTGATTTTATAAGGGATGTAATAAAGGAAAACGATAAAGAATATCTCGGCGGATTTATGATTGGCGCGGAGACTTTAATCCCTGCAAAAGAATATATTACAAAACCCGGCGCTCATCTTACCTGGAAATACGGATTCGAAAAACAATGGCTTTTTTATCAGGTCTGGGGCAGACTTCTTTACGATTCTTCCACAAAAGATGAAGTATTTGCTAATACATTCAACCGGAAATATGATATAGATTTTGGCGATAAACTGATTGAAGCCCATAAACTTGCCGATAAAATGCCGCTTAAACTTGCATCGTATTATTGTGCCTCGTGGGATTTCACACTTTATTCCGAAGGATTTATTGCCGGTTACCGCTCGAATATGGGTTCGTACTACGACAGCATTTCCCCTTTTATTTCGGTAGATGAAATTATCGGCGCTGTTACTTTGGATACGAATTATGTTTCAGTTAAAGATTACGTTAACGGAAATTACGGTGAAAATAAAGCTACTCCCCTTGAGTTGGCAAGCGGACTTGAAAGAGACGGGAAAAAAGCTTTGGAAATAATTAAAGATATTAAAACCGTTAATCCCACTTTAATTCACGAAATTGCCGATATTGAAACCTGGTCGTATTTAAGTCTGTATTTTGCGGAAAAACTAAAAGGCAGTACGGCTTTGCAAATGTACCGAGTTTACGGAAATCCCGAAAAGCAGAAAGAAAGCATTTTGTACCTTGAAAAAGCGCTGGGTTATTGGGAAAATGTTGTTGAAATAACCAGCTGGTATGTTGATGAAATTCCTCTCCTGCATTTAGGCGATAAATTCAACAACGGCGGTAACCTGCGGAATCAGGCAAAATTTTCGTGGGCAAATTTTACCGGCGAAGTTAAATACGATATTGAAATCGTGAAGAATTCAACACCGGAAAAATGAAATGCTAAATTGAAATATACTTTATTGATTTTAGAAAGGTTATTGAGTAATTTTTGACCGTTATAAATTTGGGGAATGTTTAATGTTTAATTTTGAATTATAGAAAAACGGATTAAAAATTATAAGAATTGTTAGCCGTAAATTATTTCTTTATAAGAAGGCTCAAAAGATGCAATATAATCCGATAAAATAAATGTTACTCCTTTTCTCTAATATTAAAGGTATTTTGATGAGGTTTTACACATATTTTTTAGCAGTTATTTTTTTAATAAATTTTAACTTTGCTCAAAAACAATATTCCGGGCAGAATATTGAAGAAATTTTAAAATTGCCGGAAGATCAAATAAATATCGGTATTGCCTCGCTTGTACTCGCCAAAGAATTTTATCCTAATTTAAACATACCTTTCTTTTTACAGACATTCGATTATATGGCAGACCGTTACAAGTTTTATTTCGGGAAATATACAGACCCTGACGAAAGAGTAAGAGCTTTAAATACTTACTTATACAAAACCGGATACTGGAATGACAATATTACTTTCGGATATGACGATGCCGACTTGGAAGTAACAAAACTTGATAACAAGTTTATCAACGGATACATATCTACCAAAAAAGGAAGTTGTATTACGATGCCTATGCTTTACGTTATTTTGGGCGAAAGATTAAACTTCCCTATCAAACCTGTCCGGTCTGCAAAACATTTTTTTGTACGATACGAACCTGAAAAATCAAATAAAAAATTTAAGCAAAATATTGAAGCTACTAACGGCGGCGGATTTATTTCCGATAAACAATATAAAGACGACGTTTTAATACCTGAAAAAGCCATTAAAAACGGTGTTTATTTAAGAACCCTTTCAAAAAAGGAGTACATTGCTTCTCTGCTTTTAATTAACGCAAACGAATACTTGAAAATAAGAAACCTTGAAAAAGCAAAACACTATTTTAAACTGGCAATAAAGTATGATTCTACTTTCAGTTCTGCTTATATGAATTACGGGATGACAGTATTCGGTGAAGCGCGGTTGTTGGAAGAAAAATTGTGGGATGAACAACAAGCGGCAATTAAAAGCTTTGAATTAAACAACTATTCCGGAAATGGACAAATTGATATTCCTGCAAAACAAACCGACAGCGTGGAAGTTGATGAACTTCTCTCAAATAATATTGAAAAAACTTTGGATAAGCAGTTGAATTTTGATGATGTGGAAAAAAGATTGAAGGAAATGAGTTATACCCCGACGGGTATAACTGATGAAAATGTAGAACAAACTTTATTAAGTTTGGAACAGCAAAGAGAACTTGATGAAGTGATGATACAAATAGAAGAAAAATATAAACCCGAAATTTTATCAAAAATAGATGAATACGAAAAATATACAGGGAAAGCTAACGAACTGGGAATAGTATTGGAATTCCCGATTGAGTTTTTCCAGAAGCAGGCTGAAACTATACGAAAATATAAAACAAACTGAGGGTGTTGAAAATGAAACCGTTTCGTTTATTATTAACATTATTTGTACTTGTAATTTTAACCCAAACAACATTTGCCGGCAGGTATTACGATTCAGAAACGGGCAGGTGGCTGGCGGTTGACCCTATGGCGGATAAATATCCGGGCTGGAGTCCATATAATTACTGTGCTAATAATCCATTAATATTTGTAGACCCAAATGGAATGGATGTTTATGCAAAATCAGATGATGAAAAGAATATGATTATAAATACTTTATCTGAGGAAGAAAGAAAATATGTCCAATTTGATGAGAATGGATTGTTAAATAAAGACCTTTTAAATCAATATTCTGATGGAGGGGGTAATTTTAACGCATTGTTATCTTTAGCTGGTAGCTCCGATATATTTGAGGTTATGATAACGGATGAAATTTCCATTTCTGGGAAAACTTTCGATTTTGGGGATATTACAATTGATGATAGTTTTGAAGGAGGCTATGCTAGCTTAAGTACGAATGAAACTGGTTGGACTGGACAGACTATAACAAAAGATGAATCTAATGATGGTCATGTACAAATTACAATAAATAAAAATCTTACTGCAGCTGGCAGAGCAGAAACATTTTCTCATGAAGGATATGGGCATGCTTACTTCATGTCGGTTGGTAAAAATCCTGATCATATATATTTAAAAACTGACCAACCATTTATTTTTAAAGAAGGTAATACAGAATTAAAAAAACAAATCATTGAACGAATATTAGAAACTCGTAAAAATATGGGAAATTAAAATGAAGTTAATCTATGTATATGTTTATTTTTTATTATCGTTTTTATCTTGTTATTCTCAAGTGGAACAGAATAATACTATTTATGAGTATCTATTCGTTGATGAAATTCCAAAATTTGGAGAAAGAGGTAGAGATTTTTCAAATTATTTGTATAACAATATTAATTTACCTAAAAATTTTTCTGGTAGTGATAAAGTATTGGTTTCTTTTGTTATTGACGAAGAAGGTAATGTTTGCAACATTGATATTCTTAAATCGAACACTATTATTTGCAGAGATGCTGTTCAAGTAGTAATGTCATCAATGCCCAAATGGAAACCTGGTAAATTAGAAGGTCAATTAGTTAAAGTTCGGTTATACATAGAATTAGTTTTTAAAATAGAATAGTAAAAATTATTCAATAAAGTAGGATTATTCTAATGAAATATTTAAAAATTGTTGTGGTTTCATATGCTTTAGTATTCTTTCCTCAGTATACATTTGCCGGCAGGTATTACGATTCCGAAACAGGCAGGTGGCTGCAAGTTGACCCTATGGCGGATAAATACCCGGGTTGGAGCCCGTATAATTATTGTGCGGATAATCCTTTAAAAAATGTTGACCCGAATGGTATGTGGTATGTTTATGCAGGCGTGGATGAAGAACAAAAAAAATTCGCTTATATTAAACTCGTATGGGAAAAAGGAGATAATTTAAATACTTTATCTGAACGAACTGGTTATTCTGTTGATGAATTAAAGGGAATGTATGATGAGAATACTTTAGCTGCACTTGAAGCTGGAGAGCAAACTGATTTATCAAGTTTTGGAGATAAATTTGAAGGGATACTTGAAGCTTTGAATGCAAATATGGATCCTTCGATTTTAGAAAAAGGGAACTGTTTTGGTATGTCTCTCTCATACTCAAAAGATGGGAAAGTGGACTTTGGAAGCTTGATTGGAGATCCAAGAATCGCAGACAACAAATTACAAACGGATTTTACACAAACAGACAAACCTCGTTTTGGAGATGTTATACGTTATGGTACTGGGACAAAAGCTGGAGAAGCAGCACATTATGGAGTATTTTTATTGAGAAATGGTCAAGATATTCAAACTTTTAACAAATTAGGTTATAGCAGTAACAGTACATTTACATTACAGTGGCAAAGCGATTTGCTGTCGTTATATGGTAAGTATTATGGTTCGCCTGTTGGCATTGGCGGAGGATCGCCTTATTATAGAAAAAAATAAAAGGAGTGATGAAAATGTTATGCTCAATATTTCTATCTTTATTTTTGAATTATCAGAACCTTGACAGCGCTTATATCCAAGTAAATTCAGCCGAAGGAAGATTGCGATACGTGCGTGGTATTGAGGATACTACATTGTCCATATATACAAACTATATTCAAAATAAAAAAAATGAAGAGAGGATAAGAGGCTATAATATTACCAAAAACATTGATTTATATCATAATGGTAAAATAATAGTAAAACCTGACAGCGGTTATTTTAACTTGTATGAAATATTTAAAGATAGATATATCATTGTAACACCGCAAAGCAATGAATTATGGTTTAGTTCACTTGGTTATGGCTGGGCAAAGAATGAGATAAGAATAGTTGCACTTGATGATTTAGAAAAAGTTTATGAAGTTAACATAGAAGAGAAATTTATTATAGATATTGATATTGATAATATGTGTATTGAAGCTTATGATCCAGCAAAAAATGAAATACTGAAGTATAAACTTAAAAGGATTAAATAATTTTTGTTATTAATATATTTTCAGGCTTAACCAATAAGAAAATATAAAACAAACTGAGGGTGTTGAAAATGAAACCGTTTCGTTTATTATTAACATTATTTGTACTTGTAATTTTAACCCAAACAACATTTGCCGGCAGGTATTACGATTCTGAAACTGGCAGGTGGCTGCAAGTTGACCCGCTAGCTGATAAATACCCGGGCTGGAGCCCGTATAATTATTGTGTGAATAATCCACTAGTTATGGTGGATCCAAACGGAATGTGGACAGTTGAGTATGATTCACAAGAGAATGTTGTTAGCGCTGTTTATCAAGAGGGAGATACGTACAAGGATTTATATACACAGCTTGGAATCTCGGCAGAAGATTTTTCCGAAAAATATGGGATTGATTTAGCCGGTGATATTACAACAAAAACATTTGATATTACAAGTTCCGTCATTTCAAATACAAATTTTGATCCTAACAGTACTTCTTCAAATTGTCACGGTTTTGTTGCTGTTGCAACTGGGAATACACAAACTGAAAATCAAGTTAGCGGGAATGAAATTATGAATACATTGGGAAATCCACCAACATCATCTTCTCCCAAAACAGGTGACATAGCTGTTTGGTCAACTCAAGGTAGCATTGAGGGAATTGATTTAACTGGGCAACCAGCACATTCTGCCATTTTTACTTTGAATAATCAAGCTGGTGAAGCTCAATTTCTTCAAAGAATGGGAACAAATCATCCTGTCACTGTAAATACAGGTCAACAGATATCTTCATTTTATCAAAATAAAGTAACAGAAATGCAAACAAAATATAATATGGTATTACCGACAATGAATGCAACACCTCAATATTATAGATTAGGAAAATGAAAATTAAATATTTTGTCTTAGTAATTATCTTTTGTGTGCCCATCTATTCTCAGCCATTAGTTACCAAAATGGATTCAACTAGTTCAATTAATGGCTTTGTCTTGGAAAAAAATAATCCAAATCCATATGGAAGTATATCCTATATTAAATTTAACTTGCCAATTGCTGCTGAAGTAAAAATACATATTCAAAACGTCCCCTTTGATTCAAGTAATTACCAAATAGATACTCTATCTTCAATTAATTTTGGAATTTTAACAAAAGGCTTCTATAAATTTACTTGGGATTTAAAAGACAAAAACGGGATTATTGTTGATAATGGATTTTATGATTGTTTTATTTATGCCATAGCCAAAGAAAATGAATATTACTTTATGGAATTTAATGGTAAGTCCCGGATTATTGTTATTAGATAACAAGAAAGGGAAAAACTTTTTAAAACAAAAAACCCGGCAGTTTTGCCGGATTTTTAATCTCATATCTCGAATCTCAATTCTCACATCTTATTTACGTTTAGGAAAATTTTCCGGTTAGTTGATTTATTTAATTTTGTCTTTTTCAAAATAAAATTATTTCTTTTCATTTTCACTATTTAGTTCTGGGTGATATTGATATACCAA
>JAAYAN010000158.1 GCA_012719345.1 Ignavibacteria bacterium
AAAGCACTACGCTACCAATTTGTAAGAAATAAAATCTTCATTATGATCATTAGGGCAAATAAGTTTACGAATATTTTTAAGTAATTTTAATTCTGAATCCTTCATAGCAATTTTTCTCCAATTTAACTCAGATTCTGCATTTAAAGTTGAATAAAAATTTGAAACTGTTTTTTGCCAAGCTACATAAGCCTGAGGGATGGTTCCGGTAAGTTCAAGTTTTTTCAAAGTTACAGGGTCTTCTCTGAAAACGATTTTTGCCTTTTTACGGTCACGGCTGTACATTTCATCAAGTCTGCCGTAAATGCCTGCATATATTTTATATGCTTCGGTGGCTTCATCTCCTTCAACCTTATTCTTTCTTGAAACTTTCAAAGCTTCTTCGTGTAATGCTTTGCCATTTGCAATTTCGGCTGAATCGTAACCGTGTTCTTCCATAAGGGAAGCTATTTCGGGTTGTTTTACCGCGTTTTCGAGGGCTATACCGTTTCGTTCGAGTATCGCGGCTTCGGATGCTTGAGGTCTTGACATTGTGGTTACTCCTTTTATTTATGGTTAGTTAATGGAATAATTCAACAATATTTAGCGCTACCGGACGTTTGCGCCTGCTACTGCAAATAATGGGCTGCTACAGGGCATTTGTCTGTTGCTACGGGACGTTTACGTGCAGCTACACGCCGTTTGGGGGTTGCTATGCGATGTTGGTATGTTGCTACAGGATGTTCTTTAATTGCTAACCGTTCTTCTCCGGTTGCTATGAGGCATTTTTTATTTGCTACGAGTTTTTTTTGTATGCTACCTGCCATTTCCCTAACATTCCTGCTAATTTTCTTAACAATCCCCGTAATTTTGGTAGAAAAATATAAAATTATTATATGAATAGGAAGAAAAATCTTTTGAAGTTGAAAAATAACAAACAGCCTAATATTAATTTATTATTAAGTTAAATAATTTAGTTGCATTAAGCAGTTTTTTTTTATACCTTTAGAAAGGTAAAACGGTAACATTGCGCGAAAAAATAAAATGAAGAATATTTTGAAGATTACTTGCAACTTTTTTTATAAAGGTTTTTAACACTTATTTATAAATTAAAACGGAGGGAAAATGAAAAAACTATTTTTATTATTATGTGCATTACTTATAACACCATTTATTTTTGCACAGCAGATTGGAAAGCAGCTAAGTGAAGAGGATTTTAAATTTTATGTGGGAGATACGACAGAACAAGGATTAGTAAAAAGTATTAAAAATTTAATTGACAAATCAGAAATCATAATGGATGCGGAAATAATTTCAAAAGAATGTAAGTGGATTGATACTGAAGATAAGTTTTTAACTTTTACAGGAGGAAGGGATATTTATACTATATTAACATTTAAAGTCCATAACTGGATAAAAGGACCGATAACCGGTGATGTGGTTAATTTTTTATGTTGGGGAGGTACAATTGGAGACACCTCAATAACAAGTAGTAGTACGCCAACATATCCATTAAACCAACGTAATATTTACGGTTTACTAAATAAAGAACCAAATACATTTATACAACATTGCGGGATTATACCCATTTCCACAAACGGAGAAGGATTAAATGCAACTGTGCGGGTTGGTTTACAAACTACTAATGCGGAATTTTATGTAAAACAATTACAAAAAGCTGTTATTGATTTTAAAACATACGAAAAATATATTCACCAGCATAAAATGCAGGAAAGAAATTTAATGATAAGAAAACAAAAAATTAAAAATGGAACTTTAGGTAAAGAGTTTCAGAAGTATATGAAAGAAAAACGTATCCCATATCCTAAAGAAAAACGTGACTCATATCCTGAAGGTGAAAAATGAGAAAAGCTATTGTTGAAATTATTTTTGTTTTGGCCGGATTATTTTTCTCAAATATTTTATATTCTCAAACTATGCCAAAACCGGTATTAAATTATCCTGCGAATTCATCTTTTCAGACAACAACGAAAGTATATTTCGGATGGAATCCTATTAGTAACGCTGATGCTTATCAAATAATAATAGCTGGTGTCCCAAATTGGACAGATGATGATATTATTACATGGGGGGAAACTGACGATAATTCAGGATGGTTTATACTCGAAGATGGGAAAACTTACTATTGGAATGTAATTGCATATAATGACTATGGGTGGAGTGAGTGGTCAGATACATTTAGTTTTACAGTAATAGCATCTCCTGTTATTCACAATTACAATCTTAGTAACCAACCTGCCGGTTGGGGTGCGGAACTTGCAATTTATGGAGAGAATTTTGGTAAAAATCAAGGCTCTGGTAAAGTGAAGTTCTTTTATCGTGATAGTACAAACCAACAACTTTACGTCGATGCTGAGGTTTATACACATTGGTCAAACGATGAGATAAGATGTTTAATTCCGCATAAAGCCAGTAGCGGACCTGTTATTGTACAAACTAACTCGGGATCTGGAACTGGTACTAATTCAACATATGATATATCTTGGGGATATAATGAAGTCTACTGGCCGACTGATCCTGCAAATATAACTTATAGAGTCGATGGTTCTGGTTTTGCAAGTTCAAAATGGTCTACTCAACAGCTCGAAACTTTTATTCATCAAGCTGCCGAAAATTGGAATTCATATAATACTGGTGCACTATTCAATTTTGAGCCCGATGATGGTACTACTTACTATCCTAATCTAATTGGTTTCAGTGTACCGCCAAACCCAACGGATTACGCATATACTTATACAGTAAAGATAGGTAATAAAATTCAACAATGTGCCGTAAAAATAAATCCAAATATAGATTGGGATTACAATTATGATTTAGAGACCGCAATGACACACGAATTTGGTCATTGGCTGTCATTAACAGATCTATATGGGGCAAATGATATAAACAAAGTTATGTATGGCTATTACAATAGAACAATATATAATTTAACAGATAGTGAGACCAAAGCAATACAAGCAATTTATGGTGTTGGTACTCTTACAGGTATGGGAGGTGGTTTGGATAACTTTCCAGCTCCCCCGGAGAATGTTCAAGCAACAGTCAGCGGGCAAAATATTACTCTAACTTGGGATCCTGTTGAATATAGTACAAATGCACAGATTGAAATAGTAAAAAATGGCAATGATGATTATCCCATAACTTTAAATTACACTGAAACAAGTTATTCTGACTATAATGTGTCATTTCCTTGTACATATATTGTGCGTGTAACGAACAATATGGGAACAGCCAATGCTTTGCCGGTAACTTTTTTCTCCGGTAATATTAATTCGAGCACATACTGGCAAGGGAATGTCTATGTCTTCGGGAATATTACTGTAAACAGCGGAGCAATATTAACTATCAGACCAGGTACAAATATTACCTTTAAAAATAATGCTTCGTTGTTGGTCAATGGTTTAATTAATGCAGTTGGAACAGAAACAGCACCAATAAAATTTACAGCCGCAAACGGTAATTTACCCAACAGTTGGGGCAGCATAGAACTTAACGGAGCGGGCGCAAGCGGTTCAATAATTGATAATTGCAATATTTTGTACGGCAACGGCGTAAGGGTAATTAACGTGCCGAGTTTTACCGTTTCGAACAATAATTTATTAGATAATTATATTTCACTTTATATTTACGGCTCAACCGGGGGGATTTCGGGCAATACTTTAAGCAGCAACAGCATTGGTCATTCAATACAGCTTTCGTATTCCAACGTGGACTGCAACAATAACAAGATTACAAAAACAGGCGCAGGCATAAAACGCGGACACGGGATTGAACATAATCAGGGGTCTTCGGGCAAAGTATGGAGAAATGATGTGAGTTATTGCGACTGGGGAATAGCTGCTATATGGGGTTCTTCGCCAACATCGCGCAAACCGAATACAAGCATATTGCGAAACAACAGAATACGCAATTGTAACAGCGGATTGATGGTTTACAGGTTAAGCTATCCGA
>JAAYAN010000273.1 GCA_012719345.1 Ignavibacteria bacterium
AGTCGGGAAAATCCCGCCGTAGGTGTAACAACCAAGCCACAGCGTCTGCAGATAGTATAGGGTTATCTAAGATATTAAAGAAAGGAAAATGTATGATGTTCCCTATGTAATTCATCATACAAGGTGTTTATATTGAAGACAAAGTTAGAATGCAAAGAAGTAAAAGTATTTTACAAAGATTTTCAAGCCCTGCACGGCATTGATATGGATATATTCGAAAACAGGGTCACTGCACTGATAGGCCCTTCCGGATGCGGTAAATCAACTTTTTTAAGAACCATCAATCGCCTCAATGAGCTGATCGAAGGCACCCGGACGGAAGGGGAGATCTATCTGGATGAAAAAAATATTTACAGTAATGAGATCGACGTAGTGGCCTTAAGGAAAAAGGTGGGGATGGTTTTTCAAAAACCCTCAGTTTTTCCCATGTCGATTTACGAGAATATCGCTTATGGACCTAAAATACATGGAATCAAGAACAAAGGCAAGCTGGACAGTATTGTTGAAAAAAGCCTGGTGGCTGCTAATCTCTGGCAGGAAGTGAAAGACCGCATCCATAAACCGGCTGCAGGGCTTTCCGGCGGGCAGCAGCAGCGTCTGGTGATTGCCCGGGTCCTGGCAGTAGAACCCGAGGTAATATTAATGGATGAGCCGGCATCTGCGTTAGATCCTATTTCTACCTCCAAGCTGGAAGAATTGATCGGTGAACTGAAGAAGCAGTATACCATTGTGATCGTAACGCATAATATGCAGCAGGCAGCCCGGGTTTCTGATTTTACTGGATTTTTCCTGAACGGATTTCTGATAGAATATAGTAAGACCAATGATTTGTTTGTAAATCCCCATGATAAGAAGACCGAAGATTATATAACAGGACGATTCGGGTAAAAGGAGGATGATAAAATGTTGAATGAATCACTGGATAAGGAATTAGCAAAATTAAAGGAAGAAGTCACCATTATGGGGCGGCTTCTGGCAGACCAGGTATTTAAATCAGTCAAAGCCCTGGTTGATAAAGATATTGAATTGGCCAAAGAAGTAATTGCCAAAGATGATATGGTGGATAAGATGGAAATGGATCTGGAAAGAAAAGCTTTGGGCTTGATTGCATTAAAACAGCCAATGGCCTCCGATTTGCGTTTAATTGGGACGGTTCTGCGCATGATCGTCGATATCGAAAGAATGGCTGATCACGCTGAGGACATAGCGACCATTGCGATTGAACTTTACGAGGATAAGTATATAAAACCGCTTATTGACATCCCCCGCATGTCCAAGCTGGCCCAGGATATGATAGAAAAGGCGCTGCTGGCTTTTATAGAAGAAGATGTTGACAGGGTGAACGAGCTTATACCGCTGGAAATTGAAATGGACAATTTGTATGATCAAACTTTCAGGGAATTACTCTCCTACATGCTGCAGGATCAGAAGAACATTCCCCAGGCGACACAGTTGCTTTTAGTGGCAGGCCATCTGGAGAGACTGGGAGATCATGCCACAAATCTAGGAGAATGTGTGATCTATACAGTCAAAGGGGAGAGGCTCGACTTAAACGCCATTGCCCGCGAACAGAAGCAAAGCTCCAACAATATTTTGTAATGTAACGCCTAAATTATTTAAAGGGAATATCGTCAAAATATAGAATAATATTAGTGATGTTTATAAGGGGGCGATTGACCTGCATAGCATGAAGAATAATATCAATAAGGTTACAGTTGAGATTTTTAGTGAAGAATATACAGTGAAAGGTACAGAAAACCCGGAGTATATTCAAATGCTGGCTGCATAT
>JAAYAN010000159.1 GCA_012719345.1 Ignavibacteria bacterium
AATAAATATAAAATAATACTTATTTTTAACCGAAAATCAATACAAAATATATAACAACTATTGCTAAAAATGTCAAAAAGTGTTATAATGGCTTGTTAATTGAATTAATTTTGTTCTTTATTTTATATGAATTACCATGTTTAAGTAAAGCTAAATATGCAACTAATGTTGGTTGTGATTTATTTATTTTAATTTTTTTGAGCATCCGATTCTTTGTAGTTGTTCGCAGGACTCGATAACCATGAAATTGTACCCAACCAAGAAAATCAACCCCGCTATTTAGAGTTTTTAAAAAAACCTTTTTGGGATGCATTGCTAACTTTAATTTTTCTTCCAGAAATTTTTCCAATTCCGGCAACAGTTTAATTAAATATTCCTTATCACGATTTATAAACAAAAAGTCATCGGCATAACGCACATAAAACTTTATTTTAAGTGTCCTTTTTACAAACTGGTCAAATTCATTCATATAGATATTAACCAAGAGTTGTGAAGTGAGATTTCCGAGTGGCAGGCCCGTTCCTTCCCTACCAGGCGTATGAAAACTGTCAATAACTTTCCCAAACAGCCACAGCAATTTTTCGTCTTCAATATATCCACTTAAAATGTTTTTTAAAATTTTATGATCAATGCTGGCGAAAAATTTTCTGATGTCGCACTTAAGAACCCAGACCGTTGCTTTATTATTTTTGGAAACAGACCTGGCAAATTTATTAAAACATCTGATTGCCCGATGCTTACCCTTACTTAATCGACAAGAGTAGGAATCATAAATAAAATGAGAATCAAAGTATTTGCAAGTTTCACGATACAATAGATGATGAAGCAGTCGGTCGCAAACCGTAGCCTTATGAATATTTCTTGGTTTGGGATCAGAAATATTAAAAGCTTGGTAGCCGCCGTGCCGATAAGTTTTGTTAATTAAATCACGTTGTAGACCAATAATATTATCAAATAAATTTCCCTGAAAAATAATCACATCAAACCGTTTCCTCTTTCCTTTTAAAAAATCTTCCCAAGCCAGTAGTAAATTTTCCGCAGTAACAATTTCTTCGTATTTTTTAATAAATTTTTTCATAAAGATTATGAGCACAATAGTTCATTCACCCATAGTACTCGTTAAAGAAAAAGAAGCTTATGCTGTTTGGTTTAAAATTCTGGCCGATTTTCCTAAGGTATACCGCTATAACCTTGGCGGAAAAATTGAAGATTATTTTCTATCTCTTTTAGAAAATACTTTTATCGCCGTCTATCAATCAGGTGAAAAAAAACAAATTCAATTGTCACTTGCAATTATAAAACTGGACAGTTTAAAATTCTTTTTTCAATTAGCATGGGAAAATAAATGCATAGACAGTAAAAAATATATCGACATTTCTTCTCAACTTAATGAAATCGGCCGAATGTTGGGTGGATGGATAAAAGGATTGAAAATGAAAACTCCCTCGAATGAACGAAGGAGAAATTGAAAAGTTGCGGGGAAACGACCCGATGACGATACTCGCCATTCCAAACATTGTCACTCTCAAGGCGATTCACGTTGACGTTCAAACTATCAGAATTCACGTTCACGTTAACCACAAAAATGTATAAAGCACCTTCCAATTTCACCGCCGTTCTGACAAATACGAAAGAAGCGACTGAATATTATTCGGGACATAAAAGTCCACAAGCGCCCTATACCAACTTAAAATTTTTTAATTAAAAATATTTTTTCTATTTCATAAGCCGTAACCAATGAAAACCTCAAAAATATTTTTAAACGGCCTTGGTCCAACAGCCTTAACCGACGGACAAAACAAGATCATGTCTTCATTATAACAAAAAAATCCCCCGAAATCCAAGTGCTTAGTTTAAAACTAAGAACAAAGGATCTGAGGGATAAAGGGATAAATATCAAAAGAACTATTCGTACGAAGGGATAAGTTGCGGGGAAACGACCCGATGACGATACACGCCAAACCAAACAATGAAACTCACAAGGCGAAGCACGATGACGAGCAAACCATTAGAATACACGTACACGCTAACCACAAAATATTCATTGTTTTCTTTGATAAGAAAAAAAGTTCCGTATCCATCTTGACGAAGCCAAGTCGGATGCTTTTCACAGAATCGTATAATCTGATTCTGAGTAAGAACTAATTTGTCTAAATCGGTAGTAATACTGGTAAAAATCTGTGTAAAAGTAGCATTCTCAACTATTGCACTTACATCCACTAAAGTTTCCGCTGTTGCTAAACCAGGCTGATTTAATCCAAAATTTTTGAAATCTGAATCAATGTAGGATTTAAAAACATTCTTGGCACCAGCAATATGTGTTTTGCCGTCAAGAGCTTCAATCATTAGCTTTTCATTGCTAGAAATTAATTGCGTGATAGACGGATTTTCTTTAGATGTTTTGTTTTCTTCAAATAAACTTTCCACCAACTTAAAAATGACTCCGGGTTTTCCGATAACCGCCTGTACTTCGTCT
>JAAYAN010000160.1 GCA_012719345.1 Ignavibacteria bacterium
ATGCCGACAAACTTAGAACTGGAAAAACAACTATTAAGCAATGGATGATCACTATAATTTTATCTGATCAGGCATACCACTTATTTGAATTATTTAAGAATAATGCTGTTATTATTAGAACTTAGCCATAAGCCTTAAACAAGCCAGTACCAAGCCTTTCAGTCTAGATCCCTCAGCCCTCAAAATATTTTCAAGTAACTTTCCCTTATTTGCTTTTTATCGTTCCTTATTATGCTTGCACACTGCTACAATGATTTCGGGTATCCGTTTATTTATAATTCATCAGTTTCTTTAACAAATAATCGAGGTATATTATGGCAGTAGTAGTAGGTAATGTATTAGGCAACTTAAAAGGTAAACTGGGCAACCTTGCTGCAAGAACAGTAGAAGGTAAAACAATTTTATCTGCCCGTCCATCCAGCTTCAACGTAAATTACGACCCCTCAATGGTTGAAGTTCGTCAAAGATTTGCTGTCACTGCAAATTTTTCCAAATATGTTTATGATCTTCCTGCTCTTGCCGCAATCTGGCAAAACTATAAAGCAAAGGGCATTTCAGTTTGCAACACAATTTTCAAGGCAAATTTTCCTTTCTCAAATACAATTATGCCTACGGAAAATAATAAAATCTGTCCCGATGGATTTTCATTGAATGTGTTGAATCCGGTTATCATAAGTGATAGTCTTAGGGCTGAAATATCTCCTCTTAACACAGTTTCAGTTTTTTCGCCTGAAGAAGTTAATGTAACAATATCCGCTCTAATCTGTTTCTTCAATCCTGGCAATCTCGAAGATCCTGCTTTTCAGCTAATAAAACTTTTCAAAGATGTCCCTGCTTTTAATTTCACTACTGCATACAACTTGAATATCGCTTTTAATGTTATAGAAGCTGGCATTGCAGACAAGTATTTGAACAGGACAGTGTATCTTTGTGTAGCAACCAAAAATGCTGCTGGTAAAGTTATTCAGCATTCATCTTCGTTTTCATCAGCTATTCAAGCAGTTGCTCTTACTTAATCCTTCCATAAGGCTTCCTCTCCGTGGGGAAGCCTGCTATAAATCTCTTTATCTGTATTTCTTCCTATCCTCAACCCTAATGTCTTCGTTTCGCTTTCTTGACAGCTACGCCGTCAACCGCTCCACTCAGTCATAAAGGCTCTCAGTAAGTCCTAACATAAACATCCTAAGGGTAGCTATGTCACTTCTTTCCATAACTACCAAAAACAATCCGGTATTGTCTGTTACTCCTAAAGGCGTAACTGTTAAAATATATTTTGCCCGCGAATCCAAAGCTTAGTCTTAACCTTTCATTATCATAAAACTGGCAAGGGTATATAAACGAAGCAGCGATTTTTCTGTCTTATAGTTTCATTGTTCTTATCGCTGCTTCGCCCTTGCTTTGCATCATAGTATTATCAAAACCCTTTTTATCAAGTCCTGCCATAATTTCGCAAAAACATTCTTAAGCGGGCAAAATATGTTTTTTAGGGGTAGTCCGCCCATTGCTGAATTATAACCAAATTAAAAGGAGCTACAATGATTTCAAATCAAAAACCGGGAGAATTAAAATCACTAATTGAACATTTAAAAAGTTCAAATTGGATTCCCGAACACATTTGCAGTAAAAATCTAAAAATTATTGCTCAAGTTCATTCGGTAAATACTATGCATAACATAGTAATTGCACAAACAAAACAATGTAAAATTTGCGGTAAAAAGTTTGAAGAATCTAATCCGGAGGGTATCAAATGAAAGTTTATGAAAGCAGCCATCAAACTATGCGGGATTATAAAAAAGTCCCGCAGATTAAAATAAAAAACAACAAACTTTCAAATAGTGGATTTTTTATCGGAAAGGAATTTCAGATAGTATATCTAAAAAATAAAATAATTCTTAAATTAGTCAGTACACAATAAAAAATTATTAAATTAGTGGATTATGTTCTTTGGAGTCCATACAAACTCCATACATTTTGGCTTATATATCATCGGGATTTTCGGAATTGTTTAAAAGTAAAAAGCCCGATTTCATTACAAAATCAGGCTTTTCGTGAGCTGGTGATGGGACTCGAACCCGCAACCTGCTGATTACAAGTCAGCTGCTCTGCCAATTGAGCTACACCAGCATTTTAAGAACCAAAATTTAATATTTTTCCAGAATCTAATCAACATTTTTCTGAAAAAGTTGAAATTATTATTTTTATTTGAATATAACAAAAATAGTGCACTTTGGAAAAGATTTCGAAAAACCAGCTTAAATACTATTCTTCGCTTCTTCTAAAGAAAATTAGAAAGGAAGAAGGCAAGTTTTTAGTAGAAGGATTCAAACTTATTTCGGAAGCATTTAGTTCTTCGTACGCTTGCGAAGCAATTATAGTAACTGAAAAAAATATTACCAACGCAAAAAAACTTTTTGTAGATTATAATTTTACATATTTCATCGCTACAGAAAAAGAATTTGAACGTTTAAGCGATACTGTAAATCCACAGGGAATTGCGGGCGTTTTTTCTGTTTCAAAGAAAAAAAGTTTTCCCCGTAACATAAAAATTGTTGCCGCTTTAGAAAATATTTCCGATCCAGGCAATCTTGGAACAATTTTACGCAATTGCGACTGGTTTGGTATTTCGGATATTATTTATAGTCCGGATTGTGCCGAAATATTTAATCCCAAAACCCTTAGGGCAAGCATGGGGTCAGTTTTTCATTTGAACTTTATTTTACCTGATAATTTTTATAATGAAATTATCAGATTTAAACAAAATGGATATACGGTGTTAAATTCGGATATGAATGGTGAAAGTATTTATCAATTTAAAATTCCGGAAAAAATGGTTGTTATTTTTTCGAATGAAGCTAACGGACCCACTAAACAGATAGGCGAAATTGCGGATTATAATATTACAATCCCGAAATTTGGAAATGCCGAGTCGTTAAATGTTGCCTGTGCTTCAGCAATTATTCTATCGGAAATTTTTGCCTCTAGTCAGATTGTCTTGCATAAATAATAAAATCGATTGCCGCTGGTTTTAATCCGGCGCTGGATAACAGCATATTAATTTGCCCGCGATGATATGAACTGTGATTTAGAAGGTGGGTTAAAACATCGGAAAATTTATCTTCGTGATAATTTCCTTTCAGGTCAAAATAACTAATTGTTTCTTCCAAACTTTTTTCGCTCGCTCTTTTAATATAATTTGTCCATTTAGTTGTTGATTGTCCGGAAAGAATTTTACATTCAGGAAGCGAGTATTCATCCCACGGCGAAATTGTGTGTTCTTTATTTTTACGAACACGTTCGAACCATAAATCCTGCGCTCCGATAATATGACTCATTAGTTTTACACATTTATCGGGAATGTTATCACTTTTAGAAAGATGCGAAATAAGCGAAGTATTTGCCCAATTATTAAATTCAAACAGTTTTAGATAATGTTCTTTCATAATTTAATTATACATATCCCACAAAATATTGAACCTGATTCCTCTGCTTTGTTTTGGATAAAAAGGTATTATATAATAATTGTTGTTTGTAATATTTTCCCAAACTATCGAAATTTGCGCGCGATCCTGAATTCTTCCGGATATAAATAAATCCAGCTGATAGTTTGAAGGCGTTACGCTATTAACGTATTTATTGGAAAAAGAATTTAGATTATTATACTTTAAGACCGGAATTATGTTTTCGTGATCGTAAATGCCGTTATCTGTCTTGCTGAAAGCATAAAAATTAATTCCGGCTTTTAGATTTAAGTTATTACTGAATAAGTTATTTTTATAATAAAGTCCTGCAAATAAAGTATATTCAGGAAAATCGATTTTCTGCTTTGCTTTGTAAAAATAGGATGTACCGTTAAAATCAAACTGCAATTTCCAAACATCCAAGCAAAAATTAAGATTTGTTCCAAAACGGGTATTGTTGCGGAAAGAATAAAATTCGTCGGAAAAAACTGCTGCAGAATCGTAAACAGTGTAAACTGAAGGGAAAATGAGGTTTTCGGTTTTTAAAGTAAAAAAGGAAAGATTTCCGCTGAGGAAATTGTTTTTATACTTTATTCCGATTTCGGATGATGCGGCTTTTTTAATTTTGTGTTGGCTATATTTATCAGTAATGGTTTTTTCGAGCAGAGAAAAAGGCAATTCCGTAAACGATAATCCGGCATAAAATATAAATGTTGAATCGATATTTGCAGTAATATCGCTGCCAAAAGAGAAATAATTTCTATTGTCATCTTTATAATTTTTGAAAAATATTGATGGAGTTAATGCAGAATCCATTAAAAAATACTTTAAACCTGCTGCAAGCGAAATTGAATTATCGAATTTCTCATCACCGAACAATTCTCCGGAATATTTAACTTTTTCAAAGTTTAGTCTCGCATCAATATTCAATCTGCCGGTATTTATAATCTGCCGTATTGTGCTTCCATAAGCAGTATATTTTTTATTGCGGAAAATTATTTCCTTTTTATCAATTTTGTCGCTGCTTATTTCGTTTTGCCTGAATTGATCGAGATTGAAGTAATGATAAAATGAAATTGAAGATGGCGAATTCTTAATCATTTCGGCATCGATAGAAAAGTTGAAATTGTGCTGAAGATTTTTTGAATACCTGTTTTCGAAATAAACATTATCGTTGTTATATTCAAACACCGATAATTCGTTTTCGATTGTGTTATTATCCGGATCGATGCCTCCGGATAGTCCCAATTTCGAAAATAAATTGCTGTAGTTTCCGGTAATTGAAAAATTTTCGGAAAAATAATAACCCGTTCCGGCTTCAATCTGCCAGGAAGAAAATGAGTTGTTTTTGCTTATTGCCGAATTGCCGTTATACGAAATATGGTTTACATCAAAATAAAACGGCATTTTGTTCAGCAGAAAACTGTTGAATAAAAAATTTACTCTGCCTTCTTCTTCCGTTCCGAGAAAGATGCGGAGTTTTGAAACAGGTTTTGCAGGGTAATAGCTGTCTTTCACAAAATTAATAGCTGCCGGATTAACAGAGTTACCATATAAAAATCCGCGCGGGAGAGGTATTATTTCAATCTTCTTTAAAGTTTCTAAAGCAATATAATTCAAATCGAAAGAGTTATTTAACCGGTTATTAATTAAATTACCATTTGACAAATAACTTACATTATTAAACCCCAAACCGTAAATCTTTGCTTCCGATATTAATCCCGGAAGTCCGGTGCTCTTCAAAAAGCCGAAAGGCACGATGTTAAAAAGATCACCGGCAAATCTGTAATCGATAAAAAATAAACCAGTATCATAAATACTAAATCCGTAACTGCTTTCACTTTGTGTTATATTTTCTAATATAAACGGTTTAAAAGCTGTTTTTTTATTTTTTGTACTGTCCTGAATTAGAGAAGAAGAATCCGAATGAATAACCGTATCTTGAATTACGGAAACAGAATCCTGAATAAAAGGTACGTTAATATTTAAACTGGCAGCATTTGCAGCTGCTATCGAAAAAAATAAAACAAGCAGAAATATTCGCATAAAAATTAAGTTGAAAATGATAATAAAATTTGGATTTAAAGATAATGAAAATTAAATTTTCAGACAGTTATTTGTTTAATTGATTGCTTTTTCTAGAAAAAAGGTAAATATTTTAAAAATAATGCCATTTTTATTAGGTTTTTTTAATATTTCATTTTGATTATGTAAAAAAATATATTTATTTTTAATCAGACTTTTAACTTTTAACCACAACAACTAAAATAAAGGTAAACATTATGGCAAAAAAACCAATGACCAAAGGCGAAATAGTTGATCATTTTGCTGAAAAATTTGGAGTAACCAAAAAATTAGCAGGTCAAATTATTGACGAATATGCAGCACTTGTCTACAAAGAAGCAAAAAATGACTTTACATTACCAGGTATTGGTAAAATGGTAGTTGTTAAAAGAGAAGCCAGAGAGGGCAGAAATCCTTCAACAGGACAAAAGATTAAAATTCCGGCTAAGCAAGTTCTAAAATTCCGTGTAGCTAAAGCTTGTTCGGATGCAGTATTAAAGTAATATTATAAAAAAAGCCCTTATTTTAAAGGGCTTTTTTGTTTTTACTTTTTGAAAATCCCGCAGACTTTTCCATTTTTTTTAGCAAATCATTATATAATTCTTTCGAAACAGAACTAAGAATTATTTTAAGCAGTTCGTTGTAATTTTTTAAATGTCTGTAAATACCAATCTTAATTTTACCATCTGCTGCTGTTATGTATATAGGACGGCTGTAATTACCGTTGAAAATCCCACCCGAAATATCTTCAATTTCTGTGAACTTAATTTCAACATTATCTTTTTTTCCTAAAAAATTTTCACAGACAATTTTTTCGGAATTGATTTCTATTTTAAAAGGAAAATATTCCTTTATTTTAACATAAAACCTAATGATGATGTAAAACAAAAGTAAATGAATAATAAGTGGAAAAATAAAAAACCAGGAATTCAATAATCCGCCAAGAGAATAAAAAATATAAATAATCATAATAACGGAAAGGGGAATAAAACTGTATTTAAGTATCAATTTTGCAGGAAAAGAGTATTCAAATATTTTCATAGTATATTATTTCAGGTTGTTTATAGTTTTTGTGTCAGTTCTTCCGCCAAGGTATCTGTATAGAAAATCTTCAATTGTCTGGTATAATTCAATTCTGTTTTCTTCATTAATAAAATGATGTCCTTCGTTTTCCTTAAATACAGTTGTAACCTTAACATTATTTTCTCTAAGGGTATCGATATATTTATCAATTTCCTTATAATCAATTTGCGCATCGTTTTTGCCATAAGAAATTAGCACAGGACATTTAACCTTATGTGCAAAAAATTGCGGCGAAGTATTATGAATCTGCACAGAATCTTTAACTGGATGGCCAATCATGTCGTACATCATCTCTCGTAAAGGTTCGTAGCTGGGAGAAATCTCCTTTAATAATGAAAACAGATTTGTCGGTCCGTTCATAGAAATTCCGCATTGATATTTTCGGGGATAAGATGTTATGCCCATCAGTGCAGCATAACCGCCAAAAGAGTAGCCCATTATTGCAACTTTGCTCGGGTTTGTTAATTTTTGTTTTATCATCCAGCTGAGACCGTCATCAATATCATCCTGCATTTTCTTTCCCCATTGCTTAAACCCAGCGGTGTAGAATTTTTTGCCATATCCTTCGGAGCCCCGGTAATTTACCTGTAATACTGCATAACCTCTGTTTGCAAGAAACTGAACCAGGTGAAAATATTGCCATGTATCGCGCAGCCAGGGACCTCCGTGAGGCATAACCACAGTTGGCAGATTATTTTGTTCAGAGCCTTTGGGTAATGTAATATAGCCATTAATTAAAATACCATCGCGAGACGTAAAGCTAATTGGTTTCATCTCGGAAAGATAATATTTATTTAAAGCAGGATTATCGGTAGAAAGTTTGCTAAATTCATTGTTCAGTAGATTGTAATAATAATATTCTCCCGGATTGCGGTCGGATGTAATTTTAACAATAAACTTAGTTTCATCTTCATTTGCATCGGCAATAGTTACTACTTCGTCAATGAAATTACTTTTTATTTTGTTTAAAAATATTTCGAAATCATTATCTAAAAAATGAAATTCTTTTTTTTCGGAATAATATTGTGCAGCAAGCGGTTTAAAGTGTTTTTCAGACCAAAAAATATTATCGACATCCACAAATGGATTTTCGTAAATTACTTCAGTTTCTCTTTTCTTTTTAAGATCGTATTTTACTAATGCTTTTTTATCCCGATTAAGATTGGACAATGCATAGATATAATTATTGTCGCTCGAAAAAAATAAAGGCATAAAATAATCATAATAATCAATGAGCATAAGCGGTTTAAATTTAGGACTGCCTGAATCGCGATAGAGAATACCGTTTTTCCTTCCGTCTGTTGCAATTGCAATACGTATTTCGCCGGAATTATCGGGAATCCACATTATTACATTTCCCGGATTACGCATGATTTCTTCATATTTCCCGGTATTAATATCAAGTTTATATACATCATTGAACGATTTCCCGCGAATATTCATTTCAACAAGGATTTTATCTTTCTCATTTTTTAGGATTTGAATAACATTTACAGAGCCGTTTATCTCATTTGTGAGGGCTTTTTCATCTTTCCCGTCTTTTTTTACCGAAAAAATCTGATATTTCTCATCTCCTTCGTAATCCATCATATAAACTAAAACATCATTGTTTACCCAAAAATAATGTAAAATATCCCGCGAAGTGCCGGTTATGCGTTTTACTTCGTTTGTTTCAATATTTTTTACAAAAATATTTAATCTTTTTTCCCAGGATTCGAGATAAGATATATTTTTTCCATCCGGCGATAATTTAAAAGCTGACTTAACAGGATTTTCAAAAAAATCGCTGATAGGAATTATAGGCGGTTGTTTTTCGTTGCTGCAAAAGTTAAGCAATAGCGGTAAAAATAATATTATATAAAGAGGTATTAATTTCATATTTAATAATTTTATGGTTTAATTAGACGGACTAATGCTTTTTTGTTGGTCAAGTCTTTTTTATTCAAAAAGATACTATAAATTATTGATTGTAAATATATACTTTTTTATATCAAACTTCTTTTTGCAACCGTTGTAATTCATATAACGGATTTTCCCAAATACAGGTCTATCGCTCCATGCTCGGTCGTGAATGCCTCCAACAGACCAGGCAATTCCAGCATATCCATTCGGATCTCGCCCGTCAAATTCATATTTGTCGTTAAGATAAATTGCATATTCAATTGCTTCTTCCGGAGTTTCAGTCCACTCCAATAATTTTTTTGCCCAATACATCCTGAGATAACTATGCATTTTTCCGGTAATTATCATTTCTTGTTGAGCAGCATTCCAAAGTTCATCGTGAGTATCGGCATATTCAAATTTATCTAGGGAATAAATAAACTCCCTTTTATCTATGCGATGTTCATTTAATGTTTTTTGCGCCCATAATGGCAGTCCGCTAAAATTATCGTAATTATTGTTGTAAAAGCAAAAATTATCAGATAATTCTTTGCGGATAACCAATTCATCTAAAAAAGAATCAACCGATTCGGCATTTATTCCGCAAGCTGTTATTTTATTTAAAATTTCCTGCGAGCAGATAGTTCCGAAATGAAGATACGGGGATAGTCCGGATAAAGCATCAAGGTTAGGATTATTTCTGTGGGTTTTATAGTTTTGCAAACGGGTTGAAATAAATTCATCCAATCTGTTTAATGCAGCTTTTCTACCTGGTTTTATGGGTAATTGGGTATAAGGAATATTTAAAATAGTTCTTATTTTTTTCCAGTCTGTTTTTTCAATTTCTTTTGAATTATTAAAAACAGGAATAGCAGGAAAGTCAGTCATAAATTCCGGTATTCTTTTTTGTATTTTCGGACGAATGGTATATGCTGCAAATTCAGCTTTATCCGATGCAGTTTTGCAAGGTACAATATTATGTGCGTCGGTTTCGAAAAAAGGAATTTTAATAGCCGCAGCGATTTTAGTTTTCCATTCTATAATTTCTTTTAACGGATTGAAATCAGTAACGAGAACAGAGATGTTGTTTTTGATAGTATATTCAGGAATATTTTTTACCGGATTGCCTAATAATAAATCAAATTTAATATTTCTTTTGAAAAGTTCAAATTCAACTTCCTCAAGTCCGCAAAGCAAAAAATCGAAATGTCTTTTAGAAGCATAGGAAAAACTTTCAAGAAGATTGAATACTACAAAAATCCGTTTATTGTATTTTTCTGCAAGAAAAGATGCTGAATAAAATGCCCAATTGCTTTCTATACGCTGTTCGCGCTGCATCCAATAAGCAATTTCGCCGTTTCCTATTTCACCAACATTTAATTTTGAAATTCTATCCGATAATTTTCCGTCAAAAATTATCATTTACCCATTTCACAAATAGTATCGAACTCTGTTTTTTGTATAGGCATTACAGATAAACGGTTCCCTCTTTGAAGAAGTTTCATCTGCTGAAGTTCAGCTTTTGAGCGTAATTTTTCGAGCGGAATAAAAGTATTAAACTTAGAAGCGAATTTAACATCAACTAAAAACCAGACTGGTTTATCCGAATGACTCTTCGGGTCGAAATATCTGCTTTCCGGATCAAAAGCCGTTAAATCCGGATGCGATTCTATTTCAATAGTACAAATTCCTGCAACACCAGGAGGATTGCAATTACTATGATAGAATAATACAAGATCGCCTTTTTTCATTTCATCCCGCATAAAGTTCCGGGCTTGGTAGTTTCTTACACCTTCCCAGCTTGTTATACCCGAAGGACTGTCTTTTAAATCGTCTATCGAAAAAACGTCAGGTTCTGATTTTATTAACCAATATTTCATAGTAATTACTAAATAGTTTAATAATGATATTAACGTCCAATTTACAAAAAAAGTTTGAAAGATAAGCTAAAAAAAAAGCTGCAAAAAGCAGCTTTTTTTTAATTTCCTAAAAGAATCCCTCCATCCTTAAAAACAGCCAGACCCCTTTTGGCGGTTCCAATCCATTTATTGCCTTTTTCATCAATAGTTATTGATAATATCCTGTCTGATGGCAATCCGGACTCAGCACGCTTAAAAATAGTCCATTTATCTTTATTGATTTTTGCCATTCCGCCATTTGTGCCTATGTATTTAATATTGTCATCATCAATTGCAATTGCTGTAATGTAATCGTCAGGCAATTTAGAGTTTTGGGAATTGTAAACCTTCCAATTCTCATCATCAAAAACATTCAAGCCGCCGCCGAAAGTGCCAATATATTTTTCTCCTATAGGGCTGATTTTTATGTCGAAAATTTTATTATGCGACAAATCGGAATTAGATGTATTGAAAACAGTCCACTGCGAATTATCGTATTTTGCAACTCCGCCATCAAGGGTTCCTACCCAAACATTTCCGCCTTCGTCAATTGCAATTGAACTTACACCGATTGAAGGAAATGTCGAATTCTCAGGATTGAAAATTGTCCATTCAGCCCCGTCATATTTTGCAATTCCGCCGTCGTAAGTTCCTATCCATTTATTTCCATTAGCATCAACAGCTAATGCGGTTACATAATCGGCAGGAAGACTTGAGTTGGTTTTATCAAAAATAGTCCAGCTGAATTCGTTGTATTTAACTAAACCTTTATCTGTTCCAATCCAAACATCTCCATTCTTTTCATTCGCAAAGCATCTTACATAATTTGACGGAATTTTTGAATTTTGAGTATTAAAAATCTGCCAGGTGTTGTTTGCAAAAACAATTAGTCCATTATCATCAGAAGCGATATATAATTTATTTTGAAGACCAACAGACAAAGACAGTATATTGCTTGACGAAATGCCGGTATTTTCACTATTAAATGTTTCCCATTTTTTTTCATCCATTTTTGCAACGCCTTTAAAAGAAGAAATCCACTTATTGCCGCTTTCATCAACAAGGAATGATGTAATTGAGTTAGAGGGAATATTTGAATTTTCTTGGTTGTAAATAACCATGTCTGGAGTGTCAAACTTTACTAGTCCGCCTCTGTCAGTTCCAATCCACATATTTCCATCGCTGTCGGGCTTAATAAACCAAATTTTATTATCAGGTAATTGCGAATTCTGATTATTGAATGCTTCCCAGCTTCTACCATCATATTTTACAACACCTGCCTTAAATGTACCTGCCCAAATTATTCCTGAAGGATCAATATATACCGAAGTTATTCTGTCATCGCCGATACCGGAATTTTTGGAATTAAAAACTTTCCATTCCTTCCCGTCAAATTTTAGCAACCCGTTTCCAATTGTGCCAATCCATTTATTTCCATTAATATCAATTGCAATTGAACGAATCATATCGCTGGGGATATCAGAATTATTTGTTGTGTAAGATGTGAAATTAGTACCATTATATGAATATAGTCCGTCTCCTAAAGTTGCAATCCAGATTACTCCGTCATAATCTGTTACAAGGTCAATAACTCTTTGGTAAGGTAAAGGAGAATTAGAAGCATCGAAGACTGTCCAGATATCGTTGCTGTATTTTACAAGGCAAACATCGGTACCAATCCATAAATTAAAATTTGGATCCACCATAACGCATTGAATAATATCGGAAGGAAGTTTTGAGTTAGTTTTGTTGTAAGTGGTTGATTCGCCTGTGTTAATATCGATTTTAACTAAACCAGCATCAGTGGCAACCCATAATAAATCACCTTGTAAAGCTAAGGAGTTGGAAATTCTACCGGAAGTTTTGTAAGATTTCCACTCAATACTTGTTTGTGCATACTGTTGAGAACAAGCAATAAAAAGAGAAATGACTATCATAACATATTTAATATTTTTCATCGCTAAACCTGCAATTAGTTTCGATTTTATATTTAGCAACAATTATACCATAAAAATTAACCTGATATAATTCATTAAATATGTCAGTGTGTAAAGAAAATTAAAAAAATGAGAATGAATAATTGCAAATTCTAAAAATGATACACTTATAACAATGGTTGAAAAAAGCGTATAATTATAGTCCGCCTTCCTTATAAACAGCAACGCCAGATTTAGAAAAACTTGTCCACAACTTACCTTCAGTGTCAAAAATCATTGCCTGAACTTTTCCATGTGGCATTTTTGTGTTTTGCTCATTTAATACCAGCCATTCCATATCAGAATTTAATACGGAAATTCCGCCTCCGAATGTACCGATATACAAATTATTATTTCCATCGGCAGTTAAACAGGATATGGCATTGTTAGGGATACGGGAATTATTTTGATTGAATACAGTAAAAACATCCTTATCTACTTGAACAAGACCGCCGCCAAATGTTCCAATCCAAAGTTTATCATTCAGTGCTTTTACGGAATAAATTTTATTATGCGGCAAAGCTGAATTAGTTCTGTTAAATGTAACCCAATTATTATCAACTAGTTTTGCTACTCCCGCATCAAAGGTACCAATCCACAGAGTTCCGGAGTTATCAATTTCAATACAGGAAATTGTATTGGATGGAATAGAAGAATTTGTTTGATTATATACAAGCCAATTTGCGCCATCGAATCTTGCAAGTCCGCCGGAGAAAGTTCCAATCCACAAAAAATTATTTTTTTCATCGAATTTGAGGCAATTAATAATGTCGTTAGGAATAGGAGAATTTTGACTATTATAATTTGTAAAGTTATCGTTATCAATTCTAACAAGCCCTTTTTCTGTTCCAATCCAATAAATGCCTTTATTATCGATAATCGCAGTTTTTATACAATTATCGGGCAATGCGGAATTTATATTATTAATAGTCTGCCAATCAGTTCCGTCAAACACCGAAAATCCTTTAGTCAGCGTTCCAAGAATTACTTTATTTTTATCAATTGCAATTGATTGAACATCGTTATCAGCCAATCCCGAATTAGTTTGATCGTAAAAAATCCAGGAATTTGCTTCCATTTTAAATATGCCTTTGCTAAAAGTTGTAATATATTTAATATTTCTTTTATCAATGTTGATTGAAACAATATTATTATCAGGTAAATCCGTATTTAAACTATTAAATAAAGTAAATTCATATTCATCGAATTTAACAATACCTGCACGTGTGCCAAGCCATTTGTTGTTGTTACGGTCTATTTCAATTGTTTGTATTAAATTATTAGGTATTTTTGAATTCTGCTGATTGTAAGCTGTCCAGGTATTGCCGTCATATTTTATCAAACCGCCTTTATTTGTTCCAACCCATAACTTGTTGTTATTGTCAATAGCTAAACATTCAATTTTATTATCAGGCAAATCATAGTTTGTCCACTCTTTACCGTTATAAGAATTCACTCCATTTTCAGCTGTGCCTGCCCAGACAATTCCAACATCTTCAACGTCGATAGAAGTAATATTGTCACTGCTTATTTTTGAATTATCGGTATTGTGGATTGTACTGTTAACGCCATCAAACTTAATAACCCCGCCTCCTTCTGTACCAATCCATATATTATTAAATCTATCTGTTGCAAGAACAGAAATCTTAAAATCGGGTAGTGAGGCATTTTGCGAATTATAAACTGCCCAATTGCTGCCGTTAAACCACAACAGATCTTTGTTTATTCCCACCCAAACATCGCCGGAATTGTCAACTGTTAAAGCTGTTACTATATTTCCAGTAAGTCCGTTGCTTTTATCAAATAATTCACTTTGCAAAGTAAATTTATTAATTCTATTCAGACCCAACTCTGTTGCTACATATAAGTATTTATCATCAGATACTATTTTTTTGGGAAATTTACCCTTTATTTCATATTTAATAAAAGTATAATTGTCTTGTGCAAAAAGATGCACAACCATAAACAAACAAAAACAAATAACTAAGCGCATTTTCATCTTTTCCATAATTATGTATAGGTAGTAGTTACTATATCAATTATTATGCCTTTAGCAAAATTTAACACAAATCTGTTATATAAATGAAAATAATAACGGATTTGCTGAAAATAGGATAAGTTTACTAAAGATATATATTCTGAATAAAAAAAGGCGGTAAAAACCGCCTTTTTTCTATTATTTTTTTTGAGCTATGAGATTAAGAGCTCCGCCTGCTTTAAACCATTCAAATTGATTTTTATTTATTGAGTGGTTCAGCAAACATTCATCAATCGATCCGTCGGAATGTTTTAAAATCATTTTAAGAGGTTTATTTGGTGCAAACTCTTTTAAACCTGATATTGAAATTCTGTCGTCTTCTTTAATTTTATCATAATCAGCAGGATTTGAAAAAGTTAACGGCAGCATTCCTTGCTTCTTAAGATTTGTTTCGTGAATGCGGGCAAAACTTTTAGCAATTATAGCTTTTCCATTTAAATATCTCGGTTCCATAGCAGCCTGCTCGCGTGAAGAACCTTCGCCGTAATTTTCATCTCCTACAACAACCCATCCGATATTTTTAGATTTATAATCTCTTGCAACAAGATGAACTTCGGAATATTGCCCTGAAAGAAGATCTTTAGCTTCGCCGGCATTACCGGTAAACGCATTTATCGCACCTAAAAACATATTTTTCGAAAGATTATCCAGGTGTCCCCGAAATCTCAACCAAGGACCTGCAGCAGAAATATGATCTGTTGTACATTTACCCTTAACCTTTAAAAGAAGAGGTAAATCGGAAAAGTCATTTCCTTCCCAGGCAGGAAAAGTTTCCAAAAACTGCAATCTTGCACTGCTCGGGTCAATTTTTACTTCTATTTTTGAACCGTCTTCTGCAGGTGCAACAAACCCGTCTTCTCCAACTTCGAACATATTTTTAGGCAGTTCATCGCCTTTAGGGGGATCGAGTTTTACTTTTTCGCCTTTATCATTTATTAGTTCGTCGGTTATTGGATTAAAAGACAATTTGCCGGCTATTGAAAGTGCAGTAACTAATTCGGGACTTGCCACAAAAGCATATGTTTGAGGATTTCCGTCATTACGTTTTGCGAAATTTCTGTTAAACGAAGTAACAATTGTATTCTTTTCCTTTGTTGGATTATCCATACGGGTCCACATTCCAATACAAGGACCGCAAGCGTTTGCAAGCACATTTCCGCCAAATTCCTGTAAGGTTTTTAATTGTCCGTCGCGTTCGATTGTTGCTCTAACTCTTTCCGAGCCGGGAGTAATATTAAACTGAGTGCTGGCTTTTAATCCTTTCGAAAAAGCTTGTTTTACGATATTAGCAGCTTTATCTATATCCTCGTAACTCGAATTTGTACAGCTTCCAATTAAAGCCACGCTTATATTTTCAGGAAATCCGTTTTCTTTAATAGCATCTTTAATTTCAGATACTGTCCAAGCTTTATCAGGAGTAAAAGGTCCGTTAAGATGAGGCTCTATTTCGCTTAAATTAATTTCGATTACCTGATCGTAAAAGTCGGAAGGATTTTCTAAAACTTCGGGATCAGCATTTAAAAGATTGCTAATTTTATCAGCCATTTCTGCAACATCACCTCTTCCGGTTTTAATAAGATATGCCGACATTTTTTCATCGTAGCCGAATATTGAAGTTGTTGCTCCAATTTCGGCGCCCATATTGCAGATTGTTCCTTTCCCCGTGCAGGAAATAGATGAAGTGCCTTCTCCGAAATATTCTACAATGCAGCCTGTTCCGCCTTTTACTGTAAGTATTCCGGCAATTTTCAAGATAACATCTTTTGCCGATGCCCATCCCGATAATTTTCCTGTAAGTTTAATTCCTATTTGTTTAGGCCATTTAAGTTCCCAAGCCATACCCGACATAACATCAACAGCATCAGCTCCGCCTACTCCGATAGCAATCATCCCAAGGCCGCCTGCATTTGGTGTATGCGAGTCGGTACCTATCATCATTCCACCCGGGAAAGCATAATTTTCGAAAACAACCTGATGGATAATTCCAGCTCCCGGTTTCCAAAATCCTACGCCGTATTTTCTGCCCACTGTCTCCATAAAATCGTAAACTTCTTTATTATCCGATTTAGCTTTCGATAAATCCTTATCAGCTCCAAATTCGGCTTGAATAAGATGGTCGCAATGAATTGTTGAGGGAACAGCAACTTTTGTGCGACCTGATTTCATAAATTGGAGCATTGCCATCTGTGCTGTAGCGTCCTGCATTGCTACGCGGTCGGGTGATAATTCAACATAATCTGCTCCGCGTTTATATTCGCTTATCTGTGCATCCCACAAATGCGAAAAAAGAATTTTATCCGTCAGTGTCAATGGTCTGTTCAACGCATTTTTTATTTTCTTTTGTTTGTCTTCAAGGTTTCGATAAAAATTTTTTATCATATCGATATTTGCTGTCATAATTTTATCCTATAATATTTTAAATTTCAAAGGGGGTTTTATTTCTGATAAAGAGACCGTTCAGCCAGCTCGCACAATATATGGCCTATTGTAATATGTCCTTCCTGAATACGCTGAACATTTTCGGAAGGGACAATTATTGCTTTATCAACAATTGATTTTAATTTGCCGCCGGAGCCGCCTAAAAAACCGATTGTTTTAATGTTTTTCTCTTTTGCTTTTTCTACTGCTTTAATAACATTTTCGGAATTTCCGCTTGTGGATATTGCAATAAGCACATCACCGGAATTCCCAAGTCCTTCCACGCTGCGTGCAAAAACATTTATAAATCCGATATCGTTACCGCCTGCGGTAAGATTAGATGTATCGGTAGTAAGTGCAATTGCCGGAATAGCAGGTCTGTTTAAATCGTGCGACAAGCGTATCATAAACTCAGTTGCCAGATGCTGGCAATCGGCAGCGCTGCCGCCATTTCCGCAAAGTAATAATTTATTACCTTTTTTAAATGAATTGACAAGAATATTTAAAGCATCCGAAATATCCTGCGAACACTTTTCAAAAATTTCTAATTTTACCTGCGA
>JAAYAN010000289.1 GCA_012719345.1 Ignavibacteria bacterium
GGTTTCTGATATAAAAATTCTGCCATGTTATTTGAAAAAAGAGTGTAATGCTAAAAATAAAAGAGTTCAGTTAATTCGGATTGCGGTTCTTTGGGTACCCCGGTAATCAACTTTCTGTACCTTTCGGAGGAAGCTGATCAGGGTCTGTGACGTGGTTTCGTAGTTGACCGTTCCCGGATCGACATGATCGAAGGAATAACTGGAACTGATGTAACTGTTCATCCCCACCTTATAAGTTTTGGCAAGATCTAAAAGTTGGCCGTCCAACCCCTTCATTTCCACATCGACACAAATGCCATTGCCATTGATCATTGCGGTATAGGTCATTCCCGATACAATCAGATCGATTTTCTTACTTCTGTTATAGGAATTGACTAACAGGGATTTGATTTCTGACACGGTCATATTGATCACCACCACCTGATTTCCGAAGGGGTCAAGACGGAAAATATCGCGGTAGAGAATATTTCCTTCGGCAAGGAAGGGAATTCTGATGCCGCCAATGTTCTGCACGGCTATGTCAACCCCGCTTATGGCGGTTACTGCATCGGCCATCATGGCTCCCAGTTCCTCTTTGCCGGTCACCGGAGTGACCGCCTGAGCAAGAACGCGATTCATCTCTTCGTTGTCGTTGTAACGGTCGATGTCTGCCTGAACCGAAGGATTCCTTCCATTAAGGGCATCCAGGGAAATCAGTTCATAATCAATCCCCGTTATCTTTCCCCCTTCGACGGTCAGGGTGGTCTTACCCACACTCTTCAATTGAGATCCGGTTTGGACGATGGTCACCCCGTTTTCCACCCGTGGAACCTCCATGACGGTGTGAGAATGGCCCCCAATGATCAGGTCGAACTGGGGATATTTCTGCGCCATCGAAATGTCGCCCTCAATACCCAGATGAGTTAAGCCAACCAGCATACCATATTTCTCCTTCAGGAAGAGGAAATCAGCAGCCCTTGTTTCTGCGTGCGTAAATGTGATCCCCTCCAGCTTTGAAGGATGTGACGAGGGCAAGCCATTCTCATCAAGCTGAAGAAAGGCAACAAACGGGATCCGGCACCTGCCTGCCTTCAGGCTTACCCAAGGTTTGACCTTTTTGAGATGCGACTTGCTCACATCGATATTGGCGCTGATAAAAGGAAAATCAGCCTCTTTTCTGCGTTGGGAAAATTCTTTTTGCCCCATGTCAAACTCATGGTTTCCAAAAGCCGACAGTACAAAACCCGCTTGGTTCATCAGGTCCACCATCGGGTAGCCCACAATGGGATACATGTCGACAATGGGATTGCCTGTGAAATTATCGCCGGCGGAAACTAGAAAAAGATAGCGGTGCTGTTGGCGCAAACTGTCGGCCAGCCAGGTGAGCTTCGCCATGTTGTCGATCTTGGAATGCATGTCGTTGGTGTGGAGTATCACCACTTCAAAGCTCTTTTTACACTTTCTGCCGGCCTGGGACACTTGGGGCAAAGACAAAAGGAGAACAAAGAAATAAATCAATATTCTATTGATATACATAACGATATATTATTCATTTAAACAATTACTTCATTCTGATTTCCACCCTTAC
>JAAYAN010000161.1 GCA_012719345.1 Ignavibacteria bacterium
TTGCAGTTTACCGATAAAGAAAACAGAGATTTTGCAGAAATAATTAAAGTTACAGCAATAAAATATGACAACATTTTTGATATCCCATTCCCATATTCTGCCGGAATGCATCAAGCTCCAACAGACGGCAATGATTATCCCGAATGGCATTTCCATATGCATTTTTATCCTCCGCTTTTGCGTTCGGCAAGCATTAAAAAGTTTATGGTAGGATATGAATTGTTAGCTGAACCCCAGCGCGATATAACGCCCGAGAAAACTGCTTCATTTTTAAAACAGATTGATAATATCCATTACAAAATGAAATAAATTTATAATAATAGGAAAGAATGAAAAAAGAATATTCGATAAGCGAAATTTATGGAAGTGATAAATATTCAATTTTAACACAGAAAACCCGTTACGAAAATTTAAAAACTAAATTCAGCGAGGTTTTTGGATATATACCGTATGAATTTTTCAGCTCGCCCGGCAGAACTGAAATCAGCGGAAACCACACCGATCACAACAGAGGAAAGGTTATTGCGGCAAGTATTAATCTGGATTCGATTGCAGCGGCTGCAAAACACAATGAGCACATAAAAATATTTTCCGACGGATATGATTCTCCGTTTGAAGTAGATTTAAATAAGCTGGAAATAAGTAAAAGCGAATCGGGAACAACAACTGCTTTAGTAAGAGGAATTGCTGCCGGCTTAAAACAGAACGGCTATAAAATTGGCGGATTTGAAGCATATATTTCGAGTGATGTTTTACCTGGTTCGGGTTTAAGTTCTTCGGCTTCTATCGAGGTTTTAATTGCTTCTATACTTAATCATTTTTACAATGATGCCGAAATTCCAGCGGAGGAAATTGCAAAAATCAGCCAATTTTCGGAAAATAAATACTTTATGAAACCATGCGGATTAATGGATCAAACGGCTTGCGCTGTTGGCGGAATCATCGGGATTGATTTTAAGGATACTGAAAGTCCGATTGTTGAAAAAATAAATTTCGAATTTTCGCGCGAAAACTATTCGCTTATTATTGTTCATACAGGCGGTTCACACTTTAATCTTACAGAAGAATATACCTCAATTCCCGAAGAAATGATTTCTGTAGCTGCTCATTTCGGAAGAAATGTCTGCCGCGAAGTTAATTTTCAAACATATCTTGAAAATATTACAGAATTAAGAAAAAATGTAACCGACAGGGCAATATTGCGGGCATTTCATTTCTTTAAGGAAAATGAAAGAGTTGAAAAACAAATTGAAGCATTAAAAAATAGTGATTTCCCCTTATTTCTTAGATACGTTAAGGAATCAGGTAATTCGTCATTTAAATGGCTTCAGAACATATATTCATCATCAAATGTAGCCTGCCAGAATATTACACTTGCATTGGCAATGACAGAAGAGTTTATCGAAATAAATGGTGCAGGCGCCTGCCGCATTCATGGCGGAGGATTTGAAGGTACTATTCAGGTTTTTATACCAAAGATAAATGTTAAGGATTATCAAAAATTTATTACTGGATTATTCAGCGATTTTAAAATTTATGAATTATCTATAAGAGCAATTGGAGCAGTAAAAGTAACCGGCATATAGAAAAAATACAATTATCGGATTACAAATAAATAATCATTAAATTTTTCCGGAGATATAATGAATTTCAGTACAATTGATTATCTTGTTTTTCTTGGATACATTCTGGGGATAGTTACTTTAGGCTTGTATGTTTCGAGGAGTAAAAAGGGACACGAAACAAATTCGCAGGATTATTTTTTGGCAGGGAAAACTTTACCTTGGTGGGCAATCGGGTCATCCTTGATTGCAGCAAATATTTCTGCCGAACAGTTTATTGGGATGTCGGGTTCAGGTTTTGCTATCGGACTTGCGATTGCATCTTACGAATGGATGTCGGCAATTACTTTAATAATTGTCGGTAAATTTTTCCTACCCATTTTTATAGAAAAAAAACTTTACACAATCCCTGAATTTATCGAACAAAGATTCAGCACGAATCTTAAAACTATTTTAGCTGTTTTTTGGGTAGCGCTGTTTGTTTTTGTAAATCTTACTTCTGTAATGTTTCTTGGCGGAAAAGCTATCGATACAATCATTGGGAATGGTGATGGAAGTTTGATTATGTACGCAATAACAGGACTTGTAATAATTACGGCAGCATATTCACTTTACGGCGGACTTGCAGCTGTAGCATGGACAGATGTTGTTCAAGTAGTACTTCTAATAATTGGCGGGCTTGTAACTACATTTATCGCTTTGGATTATGTTACTCCTGAAGGCGGCGTGATTAACGGATTTTTTCATATTTTTAATGTTGCCGATGAAAAATTTCATATGATTTTATCTCGCGATAATCCTGAATTTTTTAATCTGCCGGGTATTGCAGTTTTAATCGGCGGACTTTGGGTTGCAAATCTTTATTATTGGGGTTTTAACCAATATATTATTCAACGCACTTTAGCGGCAAAATCATTAAAAGAATCGCAAAGAGGAATTGCTTTTGCAGCTTTTCTTAAAATGATAATACCATTAATTGTTGTAATACCAGGTATTGTTGCTTACGTTTTATATACGCAGCCCGAAGGAACAAATATAATTGCCGGAGTAAAAGAGGCTTTTGCAAAATCTGATGGAGGAATAAATTTCGATAAATCATATCCCTGGCTGATCAGCGTTTTTGTTCCGGTAGGTTTTAAAGGATTAGTTTTAGCAGCGCTCACGGCAGCAATAGTTTCTTCTTTAGGCTCAATGGTAAATTCAACTTCAACAATTTTCACAATGGATATTTATAAACCGTACTTAAATAAAACTGCAAGCGAGAAAAATTTGGTTAAAACAGGTAGAATAGTTGCATCTTCAGCTTTAGTTATTGCCGCATTTCTCGCTCCGTTTTTAGGAAATATTCCTCAAATGTTCCAATATATTCAGGAATATACCGGGTTGGTAAGTCCTGGAGTATTGGCTGTGTTTTTGCTCGGGCTTTTCTGGAAAAAAACTACGAACAAGGCAGCAATTGTGGGAATTCTCAGTTCAATAATTGTAGCTTTTCTGCTTAAACTGCCGGCTGTTAATTTACCTTGGATGGATCAGATGATGTACACTTGCTTAATTACAATGGTAATTATTGCCGGAGTAAGCATGGTAACTTCCGAAAATGTTGATGACCCGAAAGCTATTCAGCTTACTTCAACTTTAATCAAAACCGATTCGGTATTTAATATTTCTGCTTATATAATACTTGTAATTCTTGCAGTATTGTATTCGGTTTTCTGGTAATTATTTCTCAATAAAAGGCAGGATTAAGTGCAATCCTGCTTTTTAATATTTAAAATTTATCATTCAAATAATTCTTTATTTAAAGTAAAATTATTATTTTGTTCCCTTAAATATTGAGTAATATCATATATTTTCGGGGGAAGTATGGATTTGCAATTTTACAAAGAAAGCATCACGCCTATATTTGAATTTTTGCAAACTTTATCCAAAGAGCAAATTGAATATAAACCCGCAAAAGATAAGTGGTCTGTTCACGAAATCATTATCCATCTTGCAGATGTAGAAGTTCAGGCTCACTGCCGAATCCGGTCCATATTAGCAAATAAAAACAAAAGTTTAATTAATAATGATGAAATGGACTGGTCAATTATTTTGGATTATTCGTCAACCAACCTTGAAGACGCTGGAAATCTTATAAAATTATTACGTAAAATAAACTACTATCTTTTAATAAAACTTAAACCCGGACAAATTACACTAAAGGGAATTCATTCTATTAGAGGTGAAATTTCATTAGAAAATTTATTAGGAATGTATGCGCAGCACACGCTTAACCATTTAAACCAGTTGAAAAGGAACATTTTAACGAAATAATCTAATTTCAGTAATAAATCTTCTTAAAGAATTAGTATCTCAATTTATCCAACTTCTATTCCTTTTTCCTAAAGTATTTTATTTCAAGGCATCTAAACGGTAATTAAACCCAGATCGGTCATTGCAAATAATAAAATTATAAAAAAAACAAATATATTTGACTGAAATGGATAACCCCGACTTAGAAAATCATACATTCTGTTTCTCAGGAATGTATAGACTTTGTTAGTCGATTTATCCGGCTTTTAACGGATATGCCATTATTTTCTTTTCTAATGGAGGATTTGGGTTAAATTAGCACAAAAAAAATCTTGACACTAATTACTATTTAGACTAAGTTTAAATAATAAAAATTGTAATATGTGTATGCTTCCTCTTACTTTGTTAAAAATAGGCGAAAAAGCCGAACTCTTTAAGCTTGGAATAAAATCGGATATAAATGACGGAATTAACGAAAATCTTTTCAGATTGTGCGAGATGGGTTTCAAATCCGGCGAACTTGTTGAAATTCTTCAAACTGGCGATACTGTAATTCTAATAAAAATACATAACTCCCGAATTGCAATTTCGCGCCAGATAGCAAATAAAATATATGTAAGGAAAATATAGATGAATCTTTCACAATTAAAACCGGGGAGTAAAAGCCGCATTCTTAAAATCGGTTCTGTTGGTCCTTTAAAACGCAGATTGATGGATATGGGCGTACTGGTTGGTGAAGAAATAATAGTAGAAAAAATAGCTCCGATGGGTGACCCGATAGAGATTAAAATCAAAAATTACAAATTATCATTAAGAAAAAAGGAAGCTGCCGAAATAGAAGTTGAGGAATGTGTATGATTGATCTTGAAATAAAAAATTCAAAAAAACAGTTAACTGTCGCCGTTGCAGGAAACCCGAATTCGGGAAAATCTACTCTTATAAATGCAATTGCCGGAACGCGGCTTCAGGTTGGGAATTGGTCCGGAGTAACTGTTGAAAAGAAAGAAGCCTCGTTTAAACACGGAAATCTTAATATACGAATTGTTGATTTACCGGGAACATATAGTTTAAGTCCCTACTCGCAGGAAGAAGTGATTGCCCGGAATTATCTAATTAATATGAAACCCGATTTAATAGTTAATGTTGTTGATGCTACAAATCTGGAAAGGAATCTTTACTTAACAGTTCAGCTTTTAGAGCTTGGTATCCCTTTATTAATGGCATTAAATATTTATGATGAAAGCGAGAAAAAAGGCTATAAAATTAACGTCCGCAAAATTGAAGAGATGCTGAGGATTAAAGTTGTTCCTACAATTGCTACTCAAAAAAGCGGATTGGAAAATCTTTTACTGGAAATTGAAAGTTTTGCATCAAAACCGAAAAATGAAATTCTACCTATGCTTCATTACAATAACGACCTTGACAATTCTATTAAAAATGTTGTGGAAGAAATTAAACCTGCTTACGAATATCTTAATGAAAATAAGTTGCGGTGGCTCGCCATAAAAATAATTGAAGGTGATGAATTGGTGCTAAAAGAATTCGGGATTAAAAACAGGAATGAACTAATTAATCAATTTTGCGGACATTTGATAAAAGGACACGACAGCGATCTCGAATCTTTAATTGCCGATGCCCGTTACGGAATTGCTACAGGACTTTCGCACGAAGTTCTTGAAAAACCGAAAATCCAGAAAGAAGAAATTACCGAGAAAATTGATAGAATAGTTTTGAACAGATATTTGGGAATTCCTATTTTTCTTTTAGCAATGTGGCTGATGTTCAAGCTTACTTTCGATATTGCAAATCCGTTTGTTGATTTAATTGATGGAATTACTGCCGGACCAATGAACAGGTGGTTTGCATTTTTACTTGCTTCAATAAACTCCCCCGCGTGGTTTATTTCGTTGGTTACAGATGGAATTATTGCTGGCGTTGGTTTTGTACTGGTTTTTGTTCCGGTAATTTTTGCAATGATGTTTTTTATTACATTTCTTGAAGGCAGTGGTTATATGGCGCGTGCGGCATTCGTGATGGATAAAGCAATGCACGGAATAGGACTTCATGGTAAATCGTTTATTCCGTTGCTTCTAGGATTTGGCTGTAATGTTCCATCCATTTATGCAACTCGGACACTTGAAAATGAAAAGGATAAAATACTCACTTCGCTGATTGTTCCGTTTATGTCGTGCGGCGCAAGATTGCCGGTTTATGTGATTTTCAGCTCTGCATTTTTCCCCGGCAACGGAGGATTTATTCTGTGGCTGCTTTATGTTATTGGAATCGGGGTAGCGGTTGTTTCAGGATTAATTTTTAAGAAGACATTGTTTAAGGGTGAAAACTCGCTTTTTATTATGGAACTTCCTCCTTATAGAATGCCTACGATGAAAAGCTTAATGATACACACATGGGAAAAAGGGAAACATTTTCTTGTTAAAGCGGGAACTTATATTCTTGCAGTTTCAATATTTATTTGGTTTTTACTGAATTTGCCATGGGGAGTTGAAAATAAAAAAGATTCCTTTTTAGGTATTGCTGGTCAGGTTGCTGCTCCGGTTTTAGAACCAATTGGATTTGGAAACTGGGAAGCTGCATCTGCATTAATTACCGGTGTGATTGCTAAGGAAATTGTCGTGGGTACTATGGCTGAAATTTATGTTGACAATTTAGATGAACCAGAAAAAGAAGAATTAAGCTTTGGAAATGATATTAAAGAAATTGGAATAGGATTTTATGATGCAGTAAAATCAGCGGGAATAAATATTTCTTCAACATTCAGCATTGCAACAATAACAGCGGAAGAAGATAGCGGGCTTTCAACCCTCAAAGGAGTAATTCAAACAAAATTTACACCTTTGGCTGCAATTTCATTTATGATATTTGTGCTTCTGTATATGCCCTGCATAATTACAGGAGTGGCTTACAAGCAGGAATTCGGAACCTGGAAATGGTACGGAATTTCCTTAATTAACGGGTTTGGAGCCGCGTGGATTTTATCGCTGATTGTTTATCAAGGCGGTTTACTATTAGGATTTGGAGGATAAATGGGAATAGTTGATTATATATTAATGATTTGCGTTATATCCGGTGCCGGATATTTGCTTTATAAATCTGGGTTTAGCGGAAAAAAAGGATGTTCATGCAGCCTTGGTACTTGTAAAACAACAAAAGAACATTTAAAGAAATGAGATTATGTACCAGATAAAAAGAACCTTCATCAAGCCCGAAATGAAGATAACTGATCTATTTTTTGAAAATCCTTCACTCTTATTAATGATGGAGCATTTTGACCTCAACTTCATTTTGAATAATAAAACTGTTGAAGAGGTTTGCCGGGATAATAATATTAATAAGGAACTGTTTATTTCAATAGCAAATCTTTACAATGGATTTCTGCAAGTTAATGAAAGTAATTTGGGAATAGATGATTTAAATCTGATTATAAAATTTTTGAGGAACAGTCATCAGTATTATATAAACGAAAAATATCCTGAAATCAGCAGTCTGATTGACTTGGTACATCAGGAAAATGATACGCCGGAAATCAAGCTTGTAAAAAAATTTGTGCGGGAATACTTTGAAGATGTAGCCGAACATCTTGACTATGAAGATAAAACAGTTTTCCCGTATTTTCTAAGTTTGGTTAGTCCGGAAGCAGAGAAAAAAAGCGCAACAAATGTTTCAGTAAAAATTTATTCTGAGCATCACTCAGATATAGAATCGAAATTAGATGAAATAAAAAATTTACTGCTAAAACATATAACTTTAAAAAACGACAGAAAATTGCGGCGCAAGCTTTTACTCTGTATACTTGAATTGGAAAACGATTTACAAATACATTCTATTATTGAAGAAAAAGTTTTAATGCCATTAATTTCTAAAGTCGAGCTGCATCACTTAAATGAAAAATAACACGCTTCATGTTGCATTAATCGAACCTTCGCAAATAATTAGTGAAGGATTAACTAATATTTTGCTAAAATCAAAACAGCACTATCATATTTATAAATTTGATAGTCTGTTGGAAATTGATTCTTCAACTGTAAAAGAAAAATTGAATATAGTATTAATAAATCCATCACAATTGTACATAAACAAAACGGATTATTATCATTATTTTCGAAAAATTATTCCAAATGCATTTTTAGTTGGAATTATCTATTCTTTTTTTGAGAGCAGAATTATGGAAAGTTTTGATGCTGTAATCAAAATATCTGATTCTGCGGAAAACATTGAAAGCATTTTAGACAAACTGATGAAATCAAAAAGTCAGTTTCGTAATAATTTCCTATCCGAAGTACTTTCCGATAGGGAGAAAGATGTTCTTGTACAGTTAGTAAATGGAAATTCGAACAAAGAAATTGCAGATAAGTTAAATATCAGTATTCATACTGTTGTAAGCCACCGGAAAAATATAATTCATAAAACCGGGATTAAAAGTCAATCGGGGCTTACAATTTATGCATTATCAAAAAAGATAATTCATATTGAAGATTTTGCCGCCTATTAAATTCAAATAACAATTTGTTCAATTCATCATATATCTTAAAAGCGCTTCTTAAAATTTACTAATCATTATTTGGGGTATTCACAAGTAAATATCCCTATTTCGTGCGATTGAACCCGTTAATATTTCCTGATAACTTTGTATTCAATATTATAAACAAAAGATAAGGTTTGATAAATCTATGTATTCATTCGGGAAAATAGAGAACATATGTATCCGATTTTTAATTTTTATAAGCATCCTGTTTTTAAGTAATGTATCTGCTTTTGCGCAAACTTTGGTTTCGGGAACAATAAAATCGGCTTCAGATAAATCTTCTTTGGTTGGAGTTTCGGTTTTTGTTGAATCAACTAATATAGGAACAACTACCAATAAAGACGGATATTATTCAATAAGCTTACCAAACGGAAAATTCGAAATATGTTTTTCTTATATGGGGTTTAAGACAGAGAAAGAAACGATAAATGTAAAAGGTTCTGCAATAACTTTGAATAAAGTAATGTTTGAAAATGCTGTAGAATTGAAACAAGTAGTTGTTTCCGCAAAATCTGAAGCGCGGAAAATAAGAGAGCAGGCAATGCCGATATCAGTAATTACAATGGAAGAACTTCAAGGTACAGTAAGCGATGTCAGCGATGTGCTTTCTAAAACATCAGGAGTACAAATTCGTTCTTCGGGAGGAGTTGGCAGCTCTTCGCGTATATCCGTCAGGGGGCTTGAAGGCAAACGCATTGGCTTTTTTATTAACGGAACACCATTAAACCCAGAAAAAGCAATAAAGAAAACTTTGAAAAAATAGGATAAAGATATAAGTTTTGAAAAACAATTTCTAATGCTTAGCAATAAGAGAAAAAACACTATGGAATACAAAATAAGCTTTACAAA
>JAAYAN010000162.1 GCA_012719345.1 Ignavibacteria bacterium
ATATCACCCAGAACTAAATAGTGAAAATGAAAAGAAATAATTTTATTTTGAAAAAGACAAAATTAAATAAATCAACTAACCGGAAAATTTTCCTAAACGTAAATAGTATTAAATAACAGCTTAAATATTGTAGAATGTTTTAATCCATTTATAAGGTAAAAATTAAATATGAAAATGTGCATTCAAAAAACTTACTTAAATAAGTACGTTATAATTTTTATGTAATTGATATAAGCAAATTGAAAAGAAAAGATTAACAGGATATATGCTATTGGTGACGAAGAGAGAAAACAGGAAGATATAAATAATATCTTGGCAGAAGATTACAAAAAAAGCAGAAGCGGTCTTATATATTTTCTGCTTTCTAAATAAATATATTTATGTATATGTTTGTATTGTTAAAAAAAAGAATTATTTACTGTAAATAAAAAAAATCTTATGGATATAATTAAAGAAAACTTTTACGAAATTCTTAAAACTGTTGATAATGTTGAAGAATCCACAATTAACAAGTTGTTAGAGATACACTCATTTCAAAATGTTAAAAAAGGGACAGACGTTTCCATACAAGGGAATATAGATGACAGAGAATATATTCTCATCGATGGAATTATAAGAGAATATGTGATCAATGAAAAAGGGAAAGACATTACGATGAATTTTTTTACAAAAGGATTTATAACTCCGGGTTTTTGCAGAACAAACGACGGTATCAGTATTTTATCAATTCAAGCATTAACAAATTGTATAATAGGAATTTCGGATTCTGCCGAACTGAATAAAATTCGTATTGAAGACAGGAATTTTTTCGAAGTATCGGGTAAAATAATGACTAAGTTTTTCAAAGAAAAAATTCAAACGCAGATTATTCATTCATCGCAGCCTGCTAAAAACAGACTGGAGTTTTTCCGGAAAAGGTTTCCTGGTTTGGAAAATGAGGTTTCTAACGCTTACATTGCCTCGTACCTTGGAATTACAAATGTTTCGTTAAGCAGACTGCGAAAAATTAAATAGTATAATTATCTGCAAAAAAAGGAGAACTTATGAGTTCCAAACTATCATTTAAACTTTTGTTTATTTGTGTTTGCTATTCAGTTTTATTTTTTTCAGCAGGATTATTTTCTCAACAGATGACAGATTACAATAAACAGGTTTTTCCGACTGATCATACATTAAATATGCCTATCGATTCCTTACCGGTTCACCCTTTATCGGATATTTTCATAAATACAATAGGGGCAAATAAAAGACTTCATCCCGATTTCGGCGATTCCTGGGATGACGATGGAACAATACGTCCGATGGGAATTCCTTATAATGTTGTTGGCTCAGACCAGCCGCTCTTACCGATTTCTTGGACATTATACGGCGACGAAAGTGATCCGGGACCTTGGCCGATACCTCAAAATCCATTTATCGAAGGAGTTTTTAACTGGAGTGAATATTCGGAAGGCGACAGACATTTACTGGTAATTGACAGTGTTGCGAATATTTTATACGAATCGGGAAATGTATACGGAAATGAAACCGGAACAGAATGGGAGGGAGGATGCGGAGCAATTTTTAACTTAAACGCATACGATTTAAGACCTGAAACCTGGACGTCTGCCGACGCTGCCGGTTTGCCGATTTTCCCTTTACTTATCCGCTACGATGAAGTTGAAAAGGCATTGAAGAGTGATGGAATGTTTCATCATGCTGTAAGATTTACAACAGATACTACCAAACGCGAATACATTTGGCCGGCAAGGCATTATGCTTCAAAGCAGACAGCTTCAAAGTGGCCGCCGATGGGATTAAGATTCAGATTGAAAGCTGATTTCGATATATCCGGATTTACACCGAGGATGCAGGTAATTTTGCGTTCAATGAAAAAATATGGAATTATTCTTGCTGATAACGGAGGTGATTGGTTTTTTCAAGGGACCCACGATTCACGCTGGGATAACGATGAAATTAATTCTCTTAAAAACATTCACGGAACTAATTTTGAAGCAGTTGATATTTCGGAATGGATGGATAGAGAAGGTTTTGATCATAATTCTGCAAAAGTTCCATCCAAAATAGTTAATGTTGAAAACGATGCTCAATTACCTGGAAATTTCTCTCTTTTTCAAAATTACCCGAACCCGTTTAATCCAACAACAATAATAAAATTCAGTATCCCAAACAACGGCGTAGAGACGACCCGGCGGATCGTCTTAAAAATATTTGATGTTCTCGGGCGCGAAGTGGCAATCCTTGTGAATGAACAAAAACCTGCCGGAAATTATACAGTTGAATGGGACGGCACAAATTCATCTGGTCAGCTTGTTGGAAGCGGAGTTTATTTATATAAAATATCAGTTGCAGGAAATTCAGGAAAGAATTTTTTCCAATCAAAAAAGATGATTTTTGTAAAATAGAATTCTATTTACGAACATTAGAATTTGCCGGTTTATAGAATTTAATTTGCATCTTTTTATGCTCTCCTGCATTTCGTTTTTATAATAGCAGATTTGTCAGCTAAACTTTTTTTTCTAAAATCAGAATTTAAAAAGCTACAGTATTATAAATGCCTGCTTTATAAAATTAGAATATATTTTTAGCTTTTTCCCAATTACAGAAAATATTTAACCCAAATCCGCTATTAGGAAATAATATAATGGCGGATCCGTTACAAGCCGGATAAATTGACTAACAAAATCTATACATTCCTGAAAAACATCCTGATTAAATAGGGATAAGTCGGGATTACCCAAAATAGTCGATATTAAAAGCTCGATCATAATATTGCTTGTTCTAATGACTATTTTGGTTTAACTATCAGAATTATTTTTTAGATAAACAAAAATGATAATAATGTTGTAATTTTCTGATTCAAATTATGAAAAATTCAGTAATATTTTTAATCCTTTTACTAATTCCAAGTTTCCTTCTGGCTCAGACAGGGAACATACAAGGTAAAGTAACTTATCAAAACCAGCCGTTACCGGGTGTTAATATTATAATAGAAGGAACTTTAAAAGGAAGTGTAAGTGATGATGACGGTTTTTACAGGATAGAGAATATTCCTGAAGGAACTTACTCATTTAAATTCAGTATGATAGGGTTTAAGTCCGCAATAATTAAAATCAAAATTATAAGCGGTAAAACTGTTCTTTTGAACTGCAATCTCGAAACAGAAATTATAAATCTTAATGAAATACAGATTATTGATATAAGAGCTCAGCGGCAGGAGGATACAAGAACAAGTTTGATAAGTATTAAGCCTGAAAATGCAAAATTACTTCCGGGTGCTGTAACAGATGTATTCCGTTCGCTCGGGGCTCTTCCGGGGGTGCTGTCGCCAAACGATTTTACATCGCAACTTGTTATAAGGGGAAGCGGACCAGACCAAAACCTTATAGTTATGGATGATATTGAAGTATTTAATCCTTACAGACTTTACAGTGTAATAAGTATGTTTAATCCCGAAGCAGTTTCCGATATTAATCTTATTACCGGAGGATTTCCTGTAAAATACGGCGACCGTCTTTCTGCTGTGCTTGATGTTACGAACAGACAAGGTGATTTCACAAAATCGTTCAAAGGAGTTATTGATGCAAGCATAATAAGTGCAAATGTTGTTCTCGAAGGGAAAAATCCTTTCAACATTCCGGGAAGCTGGCTGATAAACTCCCGAAGGACTTATTACGATTTAATAATCGGCTCTTTTGTCAAAAATGCAGGGTTAGTTGACGAAAACGTTACCTTCCCTAATTTTTTCGATGTTCAGGCAAAAATCGCTTTAGGACCTTTTGAAAATCATACATTTTTCTTAAACGGAATTATTTCGCGGGACGGTGTTGAGTTAATTTCTGCAAAAGAAAGAAAGACTCCGGATAGTCTTGGGGTATTTAACAAAACAAAAAACGACCTTGCAGGATTTGCCTGGCATTTTGCTCCTAATAAAAAAATGCTTAATAAGTTTGTTGTTTCGTGGTATCGTAATCAGGGTGATGCAAGAATTGATGCCAGTTTATTGGATCCTTCTGTTAACAGGGATGACTTCGAAGAATTTTCGGCAGATACAATTTCGCAATATTTGCTTGGTATGTATGCAAGCGGAGATTTTGTTTTCGAAAAATACTCCTTAGAAAATAAACTGTTTCTGCAGTGGGGAGATAAAAACGAATTTGAAGCCGGCATCGGAGTGGACTTTATTCACACAAAAGTTAATGCCGAACTTGATATTGATAAGCAGGTACTTGATAATTTAGAGTTATATCTAAATATAAACAATTCGATAGAAGATTTAAGTGTTTCTCGATATTATAATAAGTATAAAGTGTGGGCAGATAACAAATTTAAAATATCGGATAAACTGTATATTCAGCCCGGAATAAGGTATGATTATTATGAACTTATTGAAAAAGCTGCATTATCGCCCCGTTTATCCTTATCATATTTGCTGAATCCATCCACAACCTTGCGCGGTTCGTTTGGATTGTATTATCAGTCCCCCGGATACGAAAAAATAATCGATCAGGCAAGAGCTTTCAATTTAAGCAAAAATAATACTACAGCTCTTAAACCCGAACGGGCTGTTCACTTTATTGCAAGTATAGAGCATTGGTTAAACGAGCAATGGATGCTAAAATCTGAAATGTATTATAAGAAATTCGAAAATCTGTTAGTCCAAAAAATAGTAAAAGGAATTTCATATTATACTGAGCCTGTTCCCGGAAAAGATATCTTTTCGCGCGAAGGATGGACGCGTCCGGTACCTTTTCTTTCGGATTCAGTAACGCAGGTGCCTATAAACAATTCAAACGGTTATTCAAGCGGATTTGAAATAATGATGGAAAAGAAAAAGATAAAATCCGGCGACAGATTTGCAGGATGGATATCTTATTCATTTGCTGTAGCAGAAAGAAAAGAAAACGGCTCAACATATCCTTTCCGGTTCGACCAGCGTCACACTTTGAATATTGTTGCCAATTACAGAATTAGCGAAGACTATGATATAGGTTTAAGATTTAAGTATGGTTCAGGATTTCCGTTTACACATCCTTTAAACGTTCAGCCGCGCGTAATTCTTAAAGATTCCGACGGCGATTTTATTCCCGATTCTCCTGAAATTGCAACACGTAAAACTGGAAGTTCCGGGAAAGAAACTGTAATTTACGATTTGAATTACGGGAAAGATTCCCAGAAATTTAATGACAGGATTCCGGCATATCACAGGCTGGACTTGCGTTTTACAGCTTTTGCCGATTATTGGGGACTGGACTGGCAGTTTTATTTAGATATTATAAATGTTTATAATCGTTCAAACGTAATAAATTACGACTATTACGTTAAGGACGATTTAAGCATCGGCAAAGAGACAGTAAATATGTTTCCAATTTTACCCACTTTAGGATTTAGTGTAAGGTTTTAAATGAAAAATGCATTAACAGTAAGCGAACTTACGCGCGAAATTAAAAAGACTCTTGAAGATAGATTTGATTCAGTTGTTGTAGTAGGTGAAATATCAAATTTTAAAGCCCATGTTTCGGGACATTGGTATTTTACTTTAAAAGATACCGATGCGCAAATTTCCTGTACTATGTGGCGCGGAAAAAACAGCTACGTATTTTTTACACCTCAGGATGGGATGAAGATAACAATAACAGGGAAAATAACAGTTTATCCTCCCCGCGGAAATTATCAGATAGATGTAAACTCGATGAGTCCTGCCGGCGAAGGAGAACTTCAGGCAGCTTTCGAAAAGTTGAAAAAAAGATTATCCGATGAAGGACTTTTTGATGCAGAGTTTAAAAAAATATTCCCTCATTCCCGCAAAAAATAGGTATTGTAACCGCTTCGGACGGAGCAGCATTCCGGGATATGATAAGCGTTGCCTCTCGGCGTTATCCTTTGGCAGAAATAGTTCTCTATCCTTCCAAAGTTCAAGGGGAAGGCGCTGCTGCAGAAATTGCTGCCGGAATAAAAACGCTTAATCAGCTTCCGGATATCGATGTAATTATAATCGGGCGGGGAGGCGGATCCCTTGAAGACCTTTGGGCATTTAACGAAGAAATTGTAGCAATAGCAGTTTTTAACTCGAAAATACCTGTTATCAGCGCCGTAGGTCACGAAATTGATTTTACCATTTCCGATTTTGCAGCTGATTTACGAGCTCCCACACCTTCGGCAGCAATGGAATTGGCAACACCGGATAAAGATAAAATTTTTGCCTTTATTAACGAATTTTCCTATAATTCCACCGCAAATATTTGCGATATAGCGGGAAATTATAAAGATACATTAAAACGGATAAATAATTCCTACGGCTTCCGAAGCCCTTTCGATTTAATCAGAAATAAAACTCAATTTCTAGACAATCTGATATTCAGGATTCAAAGCAGCACAGATATTTTCTTTTCCGAAAAAAATAATTCTTTAAAATTGCTTACTAAGATTATAGAAAATAACGATATTTCGACACAGCTTAAAAAAGGTTTTGCTCTCGTAAGCCAGAATGGAAAAATTATTACTCGTTCATTGAACTACGATAAAGGAACCGAAAGCACAATCAGATTTTTTGACGGTGAAATAAAAATAAAATTATGACAAATATGAAAAAACAAAAAGATACATTCGAAGAATCATTAAAAAGATTGCAGGAAATATCGGACTTGCTTGAATCGGGTACGGTTGGATTGGAAGATTCAGTTACTCTTTATGAAGAAGGAATTGTCCTTTCTAAAAAATGTTTTAAACAGCTTCAGGATGCCGAACTGAAAATTACCGAGCTGAAAAAACAGCTTGAGCAATAATATAATATTCCAAATGATTTAAATAGGAAAAGAATGACAAATAAATCAAAGTATTCGCTGCTTTTTGATATTAACTCACCAAAAGATATCCGTGATTTCGATCTCCCCCAATTAAAAACTTTATGCAGCGAAATCCGTGAATATATGGTTGATATAATTTCGCAGACCGGCGGACATTTCGGCGGCGGTCTGGGTGCAGTTGAATTGACTGTTGCATTGCATAAAGTGTTTAATACGCCTCAGGATAAAATTGTATTCGATACCGGTCATCAGGCTTATCCGCATAAAATAATTACAGGAAGAAGAGACGAACTTGTTACAATACGTCAATTGCATGGTTTAAGCGGATTTCTTAAACGGACTGAAAGCGAATACGATGTTTTCGGAGCCGGACATGCCTCTACTTCAATTTCTGCAGCTTTGGGTATTGCTGAAGCAAACAGATTAAAAAAATCAGATGACAGAGTTGTTGCTGTAATAGGCGATGGTGCTATGACTGGCGGAATGGCATACGAAGCTCTTAATAATTCAGGATATTTAAAAAGTAATATAATTGTCGTTCTAAATGATAATAATATGTCAATTGCACCTAATATATGGCAGATTTCAAACTATTTTACCGAAATGCTCGCTCATCCGGATTATAACCGGGTTAAAGGAGCAATATGGGAGCTCACAGGCAAATTAGATACGTTCGGCGACAGAATACGAAAAGCTGCTTCGCGGCTTGAAACCGGCATAAAAGCTGTTGTTACACCCGGTTTGCTTTTTGAAGCTTTGGGATTTAAATATTTCGGTCCTACCAATGGTCATAACATTGGCCAATTGGTAAGTCAGTTCGAACATATTAAAAAGCTTAAAGGACCTATTCTTGTCCATGTACTTACAGAAAAAGGGAAAGGTTATAAACCTGCCGAAGGTCATATTCAAAGACTACATGCCTCAACTCCTTTCAATAAAGAAACCGGTGAAGCTCTTGATAACGGAAGCAAAAAACCATCTTATACATCAATTTTTGGTAAAGCTTTAACTGAGATAGTAAAAGATAAAAAAAATGTTGTTGGAATAACTGCCGCTATGCCCGATGGAACAGGTCTTAATATCCTGCAAAAGGAATTCCCCGAAAATTATTACGATGTGGGTATTGCTGAAGAGCATGCCATCACTTTTGCTGCGGGACTTGCCACCGAAGGAATTATTCCGGTTGTAGCAGTTTATTCTTCATTTTTACAGCGCGGATTCGATCAGATAATCCATGATGTCAGTCTGCAAAAATTACATGTCGTTTTTGCAATAGACAGAGCCGGCTTGGTTGGAGCGGACGGACCGACTCATCATGGCAATCTTGATCTTTCATTCCTGCGAATAATTCCTGATATGGTTGTTATGGCTCCAAAAGATGAGCTGGAATTAAGGAATATGCTTTTTACGGCGGTTGAATATAAAAGCGGTCCCATTGCAATCCGCTATCCGCGGGGTTCTGCATCCGGAAAAGAACTTAAACCGGGTTTCGAGTTAATTCCGATAGGGAAAAGCGAAACAGTTAGACAAGGAAAAGATTTGGCTATGCTTGCGGTTGGCAATATGGTTGCTTTCGCCGAAAAAGCTGCTGAAATGCTTGAAACCGAAGGAATAAGCTGCGAAATAGTTAATATGCGATTTATAAAACCTTTGGATGAAGAAAAACTGAAAGAGATTTCAGGAAAGTTCAAAAAGATAATTACTCTCGAAGAAAACTCAATTGTCGGAGGTTTCGGGGCAGGAGTGCTTGAATATTTAAACGCTAATGGTTTTAAAAATGAAATTAAGATTGTAGGGCTTCCTGATTATTATATTGAACACGGTACCCAGAAAGAACTTTATAACCTTATTGGAATTGATGCCGAAGGGATTTATAAAACTGCAAAATCTTTTTATTTAGGATGATGAAATAATAAAAAAAATAATAATAAATTAATCATATCAAGTTAGTTGACTTAAACTTTTCTAATTGATATATTTGTAGTCTTAATTTAGAATGAATGGAGGAATAGATGTTTGCTGTTGTTGATATAGCCGGGCAACAATTCAAAGTATCCGAAAACGAAAGTTATTATGTGCCAAGATTAGATGCAGAACCTTCAAGTGAAGTTACATTTGACTCTGTTTTGCTTTTATCGAATGAAAAAGGTACAAAAATAGGTGCTCCTGTTATTAGCGGAATTAGTGTAAAAGCTAAAGTATTAGAGCATCTTAAAGATGATAAAGTGCTTGTTTTTAAGAAAAAAAGAAGAAAAGATTACAAAGTTAAAAACGGTCACAGACAGCATTTAACAAAAATTGAAATTACGAAGATAGGATAAACCGGAGGAAATTATGGCTCATAAAAAAGGTCAAGGATCATCAAAGAACGGTCGTGATAGTAATCCGCAGTATTTGGGAATAAAAAGATTTGGCGGTGAAAAAGTAACTGCCGGTTCAATTCTTGTTAGACAGAGAGGTACGCAGTATCATCCTGGACTTAACGTAAAAAAAGGTACTGACGATACGCTATTTGCAACTACCGACGGCGTTGTAAATTTTACAGTGAAAAGGAATAACCGAAGATTTATAAACGTTCAATAATAAAAAAACCCTTCAATTTGAAGGGTTTTTTTATAGCATAATTTATGGGCAAATTAAAATCCTAATCTTTCCATATCTTCCACTAACGATTTAACAGCATTTACTGAATTTGTAAATAAAGCTGTTTCTTCATCATCCAGTGTAATTTCTAATATTTTTTCAACACCGTTTGCGCCGATAATTGCAGGTACTCCAACATAATAACCGTTTACATTGTATTCACCTTCCAAAAGGGCGCATACTGGCAGTACTCTTTTCTGATCGCCAAGAATTGCTTCGGCCATTGCAATTGCTGAAGATGCCGGAGAATAGAACGCTGAGCCGGTTTTCAACAATTTTACAACTTCGCCTCCAGCCATTTTTGTTCTTTCCACCATTGCATTCATAACTTCTTTTGCTTTGGCAGCATCATTATATTTTCTTTCAAGAAGTTCCATAACAGGCATTCCGTTTACATTTGCATATCTCACTAAAGGAACCATTGTATCGCCATGTCCGCCAAGAACCATAGCGTTAACATCTTTAACAGAAACCCCGAGTTCCCAGGCAATAAAAGATGAAAAACGTGAAGAATCCAATACTCCTGCTTGTCCCATTACTCGGTTAGCAGAAAATCCTGATACTTTTTTGAATAATGTAACCATTGCATCCAAAGGATTTGATATGATAATAACAAATGAGTTTGGGGCGTATTTTTTAACGTTTTCAGCAACTGACTTCATAATTTTTGCATTTGTTACAAGCAAATCGTCTCTGCTCATACCAGGCTTGCGGGGCAGACCTGCAGTAATAATTACAATATCGGAATCTTTAATATCTTCGTAAGAATTTGTTCCCTGAAGATTTGAATCAAATCCGTCCACGCGCGAAGCTTCGGCAATGTCTAAAGTTTTTCCCTGCGGCATGTCTTCCAAGATGTCGAAAAGCACAACATCACCCAATTCGCGTAATGCAATCAACTGAGTGAGCACACCGCCTATCTGACCGCCGCCGATAAGCGCAATTTTTTTCCTTGTCATTTAATTCTCCTTTTATTTTAAATTAAAAAAATTCTTTAAATTGAAATGAAATATATAAATAATTTTTTCTCGATTCAAATTGCAGCTGCAGATAAGATAAAAATAAATTATACTTTAAGAAATAAAAATGTTGTTGTTCCGTCTTCAGAAAATTTATATTGTAAATCTGTTAAAAAAGACCGCATTATATAAATTCCTCTTCCGCTGTCCTTAAGTATATTTTCAGGAGAAGTTGGATCCGGTATTTTTTCAAGTTCAAAACCGCATCCTTTATCAAAAATTTTTAATACGATTGTGCCCGATTCAAGATATAATTCTACGGTAATATCTTTATTAAAATCCATTTTATTGCCGTGGACAATACTGTTTGAGGCAGCTTCCGATGCAGCCAGAGTAAACCCTTCCAGTTTTGTTCCCTGCAAGCCCAATTGTTTTGCAGTTTTTGATACAAAACTTTCAATATCAGGTAATACATCAATTGTACTGGGAAAATGTTTCGAAAAAGAATTCAAAAATACTCCGATAATTAAAGCATTAAAATAAATATTTCGTTTTGTTTTTGAAAATATAATTTAAATAAAACAATGTTTAAAGAAATTTAAAGTTTCCAAATCACATCAA
>JAAYAN010000308.1 GCA_012719345.1 Ignavibacteria bacterium
CTTCGTCTGTGCAAAATGCCGCACCTGCGGATATATTTTCGTCGAAACCCTTGGAATCATCCCTGGATCAGGCCGTTTCCCAAAATGCAATTCAATTTGCAGGACATGAGAAAACCGTGCCGCCTGACTCTTCCTCAAAGGATGCATCCCCGCTGTCACTGGCACAGCCTCATTCGAAAGGGGAAACGACCACAAAGACTTCCGATCCTGCCAAAATGCCCCTGTCGGGTGCCGTGTCGCCGCAGACGCTAAAGAATGAGACGGTGAATAACGACGCCGCGCCTAATCCATCGAAAATTGAACCTGGCGAGGCGCGCAATCAAAACGCGGAGGAGACGGAAGGCGAAATCATGGAAGAGGCCCTCCTGTTGCTTGACGAATCCCATAAATATTGGGTGAAAGGCGAAATGGAGGATGCGCTCAACATGTTGGATCAGGCATACGCACTGCTGATCGACACCAATGGAAATTCCGATATTGCGCGTCAGAAAGACGACCTGCGACTCATGATATCCAAGAGGATATTGGCTATCTACAGTTCGCTCCAATCTACCACAGCGGGAACTCGGGGAGAGATCCCCATCATCACCAACGAGGACGTCGAGAAGGAGATCCGCAATTTTCAGACCGTCGAACGTGATTTTTTTATCTCCTCTTATCAGCGCTCAACGATTTATCGACCGGTAATTTTGCGGGAACTTCGGAAGGCCGGGCTGCCGGAAGAACTTTCATGGCTGCCTCTCGTCGAAAGCGGCTTTAAAATCAATGCGCTTTCACCTGCGAGGGCTCTGGGGTTGTGGCAGTTCATCCCTTCGACCGGTTATAAATACGGTCTGAATCGGGACGACTGGGTGGATGAACGTATGGACGTTGAGAAGTCGACGCGGGCGGCGATTGATTATCTCAAGGATCTGCACGAAATGTTCGGTGATTGGCTCACGGTTCTGGCCGCATATAATTGCGGTGAAGGTCGAGTCATGCGGACCATCGCTGCGCAACATATCAACTACCTGGACCGGTTCTGGGACCTCTATCAGAAACTGCCCTACGAAACGGCGCGTTATGTTCCCCGTTTTCTGGCCACGCTACTCGTGGTCAGAAATCCGCAGCAGTACGGGATGGATCTTGGATCTGGAGACCTCAAAACGGAGATCGTCTCATATGAGACGGTTCAAACGGATCGATGCATGCGTTTGTGTGATATTGCCCAGAAGCTGGAAGCGTCGGAGGAGACCCTATCCGTACTGAACGCTGAACTGCGGCATCGGATGACCCCGGATCGCCCATATCCGTTGAAGCTGCCGATCGAGAAGGTGGAAACGCTCCTCAGCGTGATTGCTGAAATTCCTGGGGTGGAGAAGCCGCGCGGTTCTTTACGCGCGTCCAATGGAAGGTACGTCAAACACAAGATCAGGCGGGGAGAGACCCTAAGTTCCATTGCAAAGAAATACAATACATCGGTTTCCGCGATTCGATCGGCAAATCATTTGTCGAAGAACCGTTTGGTTGCTGGACACAGATTGAATATACCTGTGCGGATGGCGAAAGGCCCTGCAGCGGATA
>JAAYAN010000163.1 GCA_012719345.1 Ignavibacteria bacterium
AACAGGGGGAATTTATCTGAAAACTATAGAAAATTCATCGCAAATGTTTCACACCATATTTATATTAGATAATATAATGTTAAACTGAAGGCTGGATACAAAACCCATACAGTTATATTAAAGATAGAGTTTTGAGTTTTTACACGCCTTCGATCAACGTAATTGTATCAGCAACACCCCGTGGAGGGTGTTTGTTAACATGCAGGTTTTTGTTTGGTGTTGCAGATACAATTCTAAACGTTTTAGTGGCCATTCTGCCCTGGGCGGAAAAAGAAATAAGACGCGCGCGGAATAATAAAAATTGAAAAATAAAAAATACAGATTCTGATGAAAAATAAAATATTATTCTTAATCTTAGTAGCTACAAGTTGCTATGCAAAAACTGAATACTGGCAGTCTGATTCTATCAGTGAGTATAAAGATGTACTAATATTATTCCAAGATTCTACTGCTAAGATAATTTCAAGGTATATCAGTCAAGACACGACTAATTATCCAGGTCATTGCTTCGATGATATTTATTGGGGCTATTGGTGGTCTAATTGCGATACAGTCGAAATTCATATTGATACATTGTACTACAAATTTAAAAAATATTTTACAGATAGTATTCTCTCTAATAAAGATACAGTGTTGAAGCCAATTATTAGTAATGATAACTCAAGCAATTGGTTTGTAACTTTATTTAAAATGCCTGAAGGGAAACAAGAATGGGCCAGTAGTAAATGCTATGGATTGATAAAATCTTGGTCGAGAAAGACAAAACAGAATTAAATTTTATTGGAAAAATATTACAATAAAGGAAATAGGAGCGCACAGGAAAATAAGAGCCCAGGGCAGACACGGGCCACTAACATCGCCAGCCCTACAATGCATGCAGTAAAGCTTCGAGGACTTGCATTACTGCTGGTACAGCGTGCGAGTGGTGAGAGCCGTTGTGGCGCCATATTCTGGCTCGCGGAAAAGGAAATAAGAGCCCTTCGCAGAAAAAGATTAAAAAGATAAGGATTGTTAATTAAAAAAAATGTTTTCTAAAGATCAAATAGAAACTGTTTTGCGTGCAAATATTAATTTCCACAATTTTAATTACTGCACTCGAATTTCTGGTGGATACTCAAAATATTCATATAAAATATTTATTGATGAAAAGCAGTTTATATTTCAGATACTAAAAAATCCTGATGATATTTCTGGTCAGAGCAATATTACTGGATTAGAGTACTTATATCCTGGAGGAACTAAAAATAACTTGGAATCGAAAAAAATACTTGAGGAACTAAAAATATTGACACCAGAGATAATATTTTATGATGATTCAAAAAATAACATAAATTTTGATTGTGTTTTACAAGAATTTATTGAATTTGATAGTTTTACGGGATTTGAAGGACATAAAAGAAAAAACACATTAAAAGAATGTTTGTTCAATTTCGGTTTATCACTTGGTTCATTAAAAAATTATAAACGAAGTATTCCCGGCGATTTATCAACTTTTGACAATATATTTATACCTCACAAAATTGTTTATTCGGTTACATGTGATTACTTGGATATTTCACCTGATATACCATTTGTTAGCAACAATAAAGAAAAAATCAAAGATACATTGAGAGGTTTGACTGAAAATATCATTCCAAGAAATACATTCTACTTGATTCATAGTGATTTTAAACCTGATAATTTTCGGTTCGATAGAAATGGTAATATTTATTGGATAGATTTTGAAAGCCTTCAATATTTCGATATAGAATTTGAGCTTGCTCAATTCATAGTACCTGATTTTATGATTACCAATGATGAATGTTTTAAAAAAGGTTATTCAAAAGCTATAAAATTTGATATCGACTGGAATCGCTTGTTATTGTATCAAATATTTCGATGTATTTCTCAAATTGTTAATTGCAGCAGTGCAGTAATTACCGAAAACAATAAAGAACTAAATGATAAAATAATTGAATCTAACATTCAATTATTGGAAGCTCTAATAAATGATAAGAATAAACAAAATTAAGAGCGTGGGGGGGGGCAGAAAAAGAGCGAGACAGAAAACAGCCACCAACATCGGTAACCCAACATAATGCAAAGTTTAGCTAAGGTAGATTACAATATTATAGTCGCATTACGTCGGGTGTGCCGAGTCCCGTTACAGGTAATAGTGTCACCACGAATTCACAAATATAGCGCATAATAAAAAGGCGATAAATATGAAAACAATAAACAGGACAACATTATTTTTGATACTAACTTTTGTAATTACTTACTTATTAACAGGTATATATAAATTAAGTGGTGGAGACATCACTAATAGAATTGGATTTACAGTGCTTGGAGCGATAATTATGTTTATACCAACCATTTCTGTAATTATCGTTAAAAAATATATACACCATGAAAAGCTAAAAACCGATTTACTTATATCATTTAAAATCAACAAATGGTTCTTTATAGCCTGGCTGATTCTTCCAGTCATTATGCTTTTTAGCCTCGGTATAAGCCTAATATTTCCAGATGTAATCTATAGTCTGGAAATGGCTGGATTTATAAAACGATTTGAATCTATGTTGACCCCAGAGCAGATTGAACAAATGAGAAATTCATTAGCTACACTTCCCATTAACCCAATTTGGCTATTCCTGTTACAAGGTTTGATTGCAGGAGTGACAATAAATGCCATTGCCGCATTTGGAGAAGAACTTGGTTGGAGAGGATTTCTACTAAAAGAATTTAAAGAAATGCATTTTTTCAAAGCAGCTATCATAATTGGTTTTATTTGGGGTATTTGGCATGCTCCACTGATATTAATGGGATATAATTATCCTCAGCATCCAAAGATAGGGGTATTCATGATGATTATTTTTTGTATATTAATAACGCCATTATTGATATACATAACAGTTAAATCTAAATCAGTTATCGCAGCAGCGATTTTACATGGGACAATGAATGGAACTTACGGCATATCTTTAATGTTGACTGATGGTGGTAATGATTTGACTGTTGGATTAACTGGCTTATCTGGATTTATAGCATTAACGGTTGTATTAATATTTTTATTTATTTATGATTATTTTATAAGTAAGGAAAAAATATTAATAAATAAAATAAACAACTACCTGTAACACATGGTATAGTGCATGCGGGTTTCAGCAGTATTCGAGCGTTTGTGGCTCGTAAATAAAGTCGGTGTAAACTGATAGGAAATCGCTTCGTAATCCCGCACGACACCATACCATCAACCGTTATGGGCAAGTTTAAAAAACGACACTACGGAATGACACAGACAAAAGAACCACCGACTTTTGACACATCTTGACAGTTATTATGACTGACAAGAAATATTATCTACAAAAAAAGTGGAGACCAGCGACCACTTTCAAAAAAACGGGGCGACACCGAAAAGCCATACGAGTAGGAAAATAAATCAAATTCAAATGAGAAAATTACTTTTTTTATTAATCGGGATTACCTTCCTATTTTCTAGTTGTGCAGTTCATTCAGGATTGACAACAAATTTAAATAATCATACAACCGAAGTTGTGTTATCTAAGAAAAATTTCAAAGTTATTGAAAGTGTTCAAGGAGAAGCGCAAGCGATGTATGTTTTTGGAATTGGTGGACTTTCAAAAAAGGCAATGATTGCAGAAGCAAAAGCAAATATGTTATCAAAAGCAAACATTGTTGGAGGTTCAAAAGCAATAATTAATGAAACGGTTGAAATTAAACACTCTTTTTTTCCAATAGTGCGACTTTATAAAGTAACTGTTTCAGGACATATTGTTGAATTTACCGAA
>JAAYAN010000164.1 GCA_012719345.1 Ignavibacteria bacterium
CCATGGTGTGCCCCAAATCGGGATGTTGCATGTGCGAGTTTATACCATTCAGTTTAATGGCTTTTCCGTTCAGATAAAAAACTTGATGTCGAATCTCAGTCTCTTTAAAACCAATGCGACCGGCAATTACCTCTTCGGTTTTTCCTTCGCTGTTGATTAATTCCATCGTTAACCGGTAAAGATTGGGTGTTTCGGCGGTCCACTTTTGGGGATTTTTTACCAATGAAGAAACATTGATGATTTGCTTATTATCGGCACTAATTTGAATTGCATCAGAAGTAAAATTCTGAACCAATACATTCTGCGCATTAAACAGCGAAGTGCGAACTTTGTAGTTCTGTTTGTGGGTTTTCGATTGGTTATTTATGGTAATCTGTAAATTCAGTTTTGCGTTTTCATAGTTTTCGTCCAGGTCGGTAGTGGCATACCAGTCGAAGATATGTACATTCGATTTTGCATACAGCCAAACATCGTCGAAAATACCTGCCAGCCGCCAATAGTCCTGTGCTTCGAGGTACACCCCGTCGGAATATTTAATTACGTTTACGGCAATGGTGTTTTTGCCTGGTTTCAGGAAACTGGTAACATCATATTCGGCAGGCTCCTGCGCGCCTTCGTTGTATCCAACTTCCTGTCCGTTAATCCAGACAAACGATGCCGAACCGGTTTTCTCCATGCGCAAAAAGATGCGTTTGCTTTTCCAATTTGCCGGTATAGTAAATGTTTTGCGATACGAGCCGGTCGGGTTGTATTCGCGCGGAACAAATGGCGGATTGGAGCGAAACGGATGAGCAACATTTCGGAAAAAGGGATCGCCAAAACCCTGCATTTCCCAGTTGGAGGGAACTGTAATATCAGACCATTTCTGATCATTAAAATCTGATGTAAAAAAGTTGTCGGGTGTACCTTCGGGAGTATTGGCAAAATGGAATTTCCACCTTCCATTCAACGAAAGCACATTTTCTGACTTCGATTTCTGAAGATTTAATGCTTCACCAACCGATTTAAAAGGAATACAAACCGTGTGACCTTCAGTCTGGTTGACTTCAAATACCGCTGTATTTTCGATGAAAGGATAAACGTTCGCAAATTTCGATTGCTGTGCTGTAATTGTAAAACTTGCCAGAGTGATAAATAAACCAACTATTTTTTTCATGCTCGATTACCTTTTTATCTTGATGGAAGACTATAATTGTACTCTTCCTTTCGCTTTTCGAAAATTTCAATTGTGAGTCAGAGAACACAAATCTCTTCGGGACTTTATAAATCTCAAATCTCGTGTCCAAGCTGACATTTATTTATGCAATATTTTTATTGTCAGTGGACTTGCTTAATTTTTGCCAGTTAAACCCGTAGAGCGCAATAAATACAAAGCAGCACATAGGCATTAAAAAGCTTATTGACATATTATAAGTATCGCCGAGATAGCCCATCAGTTTTGGCATAATTGCTCCGCCCATAATTGCCATTACAATAAAGCCGGATGCTTTTTTTGCCTGTACGCCTAATCCGTGAATACCAAGAGCAAAGATAGTAGGGAACATAATTGACATAAAGTAAAAGCTTATGAATACCGCAGCTACTGAAATCCAGCCGATTTTGAAAACAACTAATAAGCATACAAAAACATTTAACAAAGCGTATAATCCAAGCAATTTATGCGCGCTTATTTTCCTGAGGAATGCTGTTCCGGTAACTCTTCCTAATAAAAACAAAGGAAAACCAATTGTGCCGAGGAAGAAAGTTGCGCCGGTTTCGTTAATAAAATATGACCCTTCTTTAAGAATTGTTCTGCCGCTGAATAACCAGTTTGAAGCCAGACTTTGGGATATTGAAGGAATTTCTTCAACAATATAATTTATAAAGAAACTGAAAATTCCTGCCTGAGCAGCAACATAAAAGAATTGAGCTGCAACTGCTCCCGAAAAATGCGAATGACTCCAAATCGATTTTTTTGAAGATTCATTCGAGTTTGCATCTAACTTGTATTCATCCTCGGTGTTCAAATCCGGAATGTTGGAAAAGTAAAATAAAACTGCCATAATAAGGACTATTATTGCAACTGCAAGATAAGGGATGTAAAGCTGGGCTTGCGCCGCTTCAACTCCTTCGGAAGAGTAAAAAAACATTCCGCCGATAATTGGACCGAATATCCAGCCGATTCCGTTGAAACTCTGTGCAAAATTAATGCGCGCTGCCGAATATTTTTTGTCTCCGAGAACTGTTGTATAAGGGTTTGCTACGGTTTCCAAAACAGTAAGTCCCATTGCAATTAAACATACGCCTAGCAAAAATGCCCAGAAAGTTGAAATGTAAGTTGCAGGAATAAACCAGAAACCGCCGATAGAAACCAGCATCAATCCGGAAATAATTCCGCCCTTGTATCCAAGTTTTTTAGCTAACCAGCTTGCGGGCAAAGCCATTAAAAAATATCCCAAATAATGAGCAAACTGCACCCAGGCCGATTGAGCTTTTGTTAAATGCAAATAATCCTGAAAATGTTTATCCATTACATCTATCATTCCGTTGCATAACCCCCATAACAAAAACAAAGTGCTTACCAGACCAAATGTAAAAACGTAATTTGTTCCGTCTTCCGATTTGAACATTTTGGATAAACTCATAATAATTTCCTTAAAATTATTTTAAAATGCTTATTGATTTTAACTATAAAGAACTAACGTTTAATTAATGAATAACTTACAAAAACATTCTAATACCTTACTTTTAATTTAACCGAACCGGGAACTTCTTTTTCGGAAGCAACAATTATATATCCACCGCCGCTGCCGGAGGTAACTGCTCCGCTGTAAACCGGGAAATAATTCTTTGTCATTTCCTTGTAAACATAATCGGGTACCGTAAAAGGCAGCATTTCTTTCCACGCGAGGAATGTTTCGGTCATAGATTCGCCAAGCAGGTTCACATCCTTTTTTAAAATGCTTTGCCAGCATTTATCACCGGAATTGCCAAGTTTTTTAACTAAATCTTTTGTAAGATTTTTTTCTTTTATCGGATTGTAATTTTCGGGTCTGGGTTTTAATGGAACAAGATATAAAACCTTCGAAAGCCAATCGCAGGTTTCTTTATCAACAGTAGAGTTTATCTCTTTTGGCCAGTAATGTCCGTCGTAAAACAAACGGCTGATTCCGGGGTTCAACAATCCGATATGATCCTGCGAACCGGAAATATATTCAGAACCCGGAGGATTTTCGGCGCCAAATAATAATCTGGCGTTTTTCAAAGCATTTCCCGCAGGATACTGATCGCCCCAGAGATCAATAGCTACTTTTCTTGAACTTGTTGCCATCCCGGAGCGGTCGTTAAACTCAATTGAAGGCCATAACTGGGCAACAACCACGCTTCCGCTGTGCACTTCCGAAACCCACGGCTGATCCATCCATCCGCCGGCAATACAAGCTCTGTAAGGAAATTTCAATTCCTTTTTTGCAGATGAACTTGCCCGGGCAGGCAATCCTTCTTCGGGTATTCTTTCCAACACTTTGTATTCTATTCCGTATTTATTACAGAGCTTTTCTTTATCGGGGGTGTGTCCATCGGAATTTACAACAAAAATATCCGGCTTAATTCTTTCCAAATCCGGCTGGAAATCGAGCATTCCCGAACCCGAGGCGACAAAAGCTTCTTCCACATACCGGATTGAATTAACCATATAAACCCGCTCAATTTGCGAAAAATACGGGGCTTTTCCCTTTAGAAGAAGAAGATTTGCATCAGCGCCAACGGCAACATATAATTTACCAAACATAGCGGCAGTTTTAAAAAAAGCTACATGACCGCCATGCAGCAAGTCAAAACAGCCGCTTACAAGAACTTTTTTTTCATTCATTGTTCACCAAAGTTAAAATTCGTTAAATACAACTTTCTTTGAATCTTTACCTTTGTTTTCAACCATTTGCTCTTTAATCCAATCATAAGTTTTCTTTAAACCGTCTTTAAGCGGAATTGAAGGTTCCCAATTCAGGTATTGCTTGATAAGAGTGTTATCGCTGTTTCTTCCTCTTACACCTTTTGGTGCGTCCAGATCATATTTTCTTGAAAGTTTGAAATTAGCAATTTCTTCAACATAATCTACAAGCTGGTTGATAGAAACCATTTCGGAGCTTCCGAGATTTATCGGTTCCTGGATGTTGCTGTACATAATATCAAGCACACCTTTAATACAATCGTCTATGTACATAAAACTTCTTGTCTGGTGACCGTCACCCCAAATAACGATTTCTTTTTTATCGAATAATTTACCGTCAATAACTTTTCTGCAAATAGCTGCAGGAGCTTTTTCACGTCCGCCGTCGTAAGTTCCAAACGGACCGTAAACGTTATGAAAACGTGCAACGCGAGTTATTAATCCAAAATCTTCTGTAAAATGACGGCACATTCTTTCGCTGAAAAGTTTTTCCCATCCGTAACCGTCTTCAGCAAGTGCAGGATATGCGTCAGCTTCTTTTAATCCCGGATTATCAGGGTCAGTTTGTTTCGAGCCGTTATAAACACAAGCGGATGAAGCATAAAAAAATCTTTGAACGCCCAAATCTCTTGCTGCCATTATTAAGTGAGTATTTATCAACACGCTAAGCATACAATCAGCTTTATGTGTTTCAATAAATCCCATTCCGCCCATATCTGCGGCAAGATTAAAAACTTCTTCAAAACCGTTAAGCGCTTGATAGCAATTTTCTTTAGATTTCAAATCCAGAACGAGGTTTTCAACTCCTTCGGTAATCTGATACCAGCGTGTTAAGGGTTTAATATCAACTGCACGTACTTGGTAACCCATTTCTTTTAGTTTTTTTGTAAGGTGACCGCCGATAAATCCGCCTGCTCCGGCAACAACTACTTTTTTCATATTTATTCTCCTTTGTTATAGTTTTCTTTTAATCGAATCATTCCAGAGGAATTCTTCGTTTATTACAATTTTAGTATTTGAATTACTTTCATCTTCGTTAATTAAATTTATAAGAAGTTCAATGGCTGCATTTCCGATATTCCGCGGGTCTTGATTAATAATTGAAAGAGAAGGCGAAAAACTTTCGGCAGTTTCTTTAAATCCGAATCCAACAACACCAATATCATCAGGAATCCGTAAACCGCATTCGGAAGCCGCTTTATAAACTCCGAGTGCAACGCGGTCGTTAACTGTAAAAATTATCTCAGGCAGGTTATTGGTTTTATATAATTTCTTAAATGCATTAAAGCCATCCTTTATTTCAAATCCGCCTTCAATTATCCAATCAGGATTTACATCTATCCCATTGTTAACAAGTGCGGTTATGTAACCGTCTTTTCTTTCTTTTCCGATACTTACATTTGAATAACCTGCAAAATGTGCTATTTTGCTGTAACCTTCCGAAATAATCTGATTTATTGTCGAAACTGCCCCGTTTTTATCATCAAAAATTACACTTGGAAAGTCCGAACCATCCAATTGTCTGTCAAAAAATACCAGCGGAATTTTTAATTTTTTAATGTATTCGAAAAAACTTATATCGTAAGTTTGCTGCGAAACACAAACAAGCAATCCGTCAACACGCATTCCTATAAGGTTTTTCAAGTTTTTAATTTCATTTTGATGATTTTCGCGAGACACAGTAACAAATACATTATAATTCTTCTCGGCAGCAAAATCTATTACACTGTCCGCTGCATAAGCAAAAAAGCTGTTTTCCAGGTCGGGAATAACAACGCCGATTGTGTTGGTTTTTTTTGTAATTAGATTTTTAGCAATCAAATTGGGTGTGTAGTTTAAGTCCTCCGCCATTTTAAGAACTTTTTCTTTCATTTCTTTCGAAATATCGGGATGATTTCTTAGCGCTTTGGAAACTGTAATTCTTGTTACGTTAAGTCTTTTTGCAATTTCAGATTGCGTAATGTGTATCATAAATATATCAACTTACTCGAGAACTTTCTCAATAACTTGACTGTATATTTAATATTTTTTTTTCAATATTGCAATAATTAAAAATTTAAAGCCGGAAATATTAATAAAGAAATCTGCTGCCTTCATTTCTTTTATTTCAAAAACTAATTACATAAATGATTTTCCATAATATTTTCTTATTTTAGAACCTGAAAATTTTAATTACTAATTGCTGACCAGATGGAAATAATCAGATATACAGAAGAATGGAAAGACGAATGGGATAATTTTGTAATTTCGTCCAACAACGGAACAATGTTCCATATGCAGAAATTTTTTGATTATCATACTCCTGGCAAATTTTCTTTCGATCATTTAATGTTTATTGAAAAAGGAAGAATTGAAGCCGTTCTTCCGGGAAGATTAAAGGACGGAATGTTTGAATCACCGATAGGAGCAAGTTATGGCTCTATTGTAACAAAGGACATTACTTTTGCCGAGACTATGAATCTTATTTCGCTGCTGCTTGATTACGGCAGAAACAACGGAATTAAGGAATTTATGCTCACTTCCGCTCCGATGATTTACGAAAAGTATCAGAATCAGAATTTGGATTTTGCGATGCTTTGGCAGGGGTTTCGTTTTGATTTACACTATATTTCCAGCGCAATAAAACTTGATAAAGACCGCGTTATTATTGAACGGTTTCAGGCAACAGTAAGAAGAAATATCAGAAAAACTCTAAAAAATCCTGATTTACAGGTTGAAATTAACGAAAGGTATGATGAGTTTTATCCGATACTTTTGGCTAACAAATCCCGGCATAATGTAAAACCAACACATTCTTACGAAGATTTGCTTAAATTAAAAGAGCTTATGCCAGAAAATCTGAAATTGTTTATGGTTTATTATAAAGGCAAACCTATTGGCGGCTCGCTTATGTTTTTCTGCAACAAACAGGTAGCTCTTTGTTTTTATAATATGCTTTTATACGAATATGCCGAATATAAACCGATTCACCGGGTAATGTACGAAGTTGTTAAATATTCCACCGAAAATGGTTATTCCTACGTTGATATAGGAGTATCGCAGGATACAAAAGCCGAAAATCCGATGACGCCCAGTATGAGCTTAATCGAATTTAAGGAAAAGTTTGATGCGAAAACTATAATGCGGAACACTTTCTATATTAAGCTTTAGTCAAAAATTCCGGAATTAAATGAAAAAAAAGATTGCAATAGGATTTCTTGGAAATCTTTATTTTGATACACGCACCTTCAATCTTTTTCATTCGCTCAAAAACAAAGGGCATAACGTTAAGTTTTACGGATTTGACTGGCTTACTCTGGATTTTAAAACCATAAATACCGGTGAAATCTCGGTAAAAAAACTTAATAAAGGACGGTTCTCAGTTTTTTATTATCTCAGGTTTACAATATCACTATTTGTCAGTCTTTTTAAAACAAAAGCCGATATTTATTTTGCATCCGATTTTTATGCAATGCCGGTTTGCGTTTTTATTGCCAAGCTTAAACAAAAAAAGGTGTTTTACGACAGCCGCGAAATTTACACTGAACTGCCTGCTTTAACAGGCAGACCGGCATTAAAAAAAACCTTTAAAATTATTGAAGGATTTTTTATCAACAAAATTGATGAAGTTTTTACAACCGGCGAAATGGATTCGGAATATATCGAGAAATTATTCGGTATAAAGAAAATAAATGTCCTTCGTAATTTGCCTGTTTATAAAAAAAATTATGTTCCTGTTGATTTTATAGGCAAATACAAATTGCCGCCTGATTCAAAAATTATTCTTTATCAGGGAATAATTGTAACAGGAAGGGGAATTGATACATATTATAAAGCTCTGCTAAAAGATAATTCTTTTGTTTTAGTAATACTTGGAGGCGGCGAACATAAAGATTATTATGAAAAAAAAGCTGACGAATTAAAGATTTCGGAGCGGGTTATTTTTGCCGGAAAAATTTCACAAAACGAACTTGCAAATTATACTTCGGGAGCGTTTGCCGGACTTTCGGTAATTGATAACACAAGTATAAATAATTATTATGCGCTTCCTAACAAACTTTTTGAATACATTATGGCGGAACTTCCTGTAATTGTAAGCGATCTTCCGCAGATGAAAAAGATTGTAGAACGCTATAAAGTCGGTGCGGTTATTAAAGATAGTAATGCGGATGAGCTGATTGAAGTATTGAATACCTGGAAAAATGAAGAAATATATAATAAATTAAAAGAAAATTGTAAAATTGCTTCAGGCGAATTAAACTGGGATGCGGAAATTGAAAAAAAATATCGGCTGTTTGAGTAAAAAATCATTTTTATGAATTCGTCTTTTAAATAAAATAGTAATTAAATTATAATATAAAATGTTTGATATAATAATCCCAACATATAATAATCTGGAAGAACTGAAGCAATGTTTATCCGGTTTAGAAAACCAGACATATAAGAACTTCAAAGTTTTTGTTTGCGTTGACGGTTCAAAGGATGGCACAATTGAATATCTTTCGGATGCATCATTCAATTTCGAAATGCAATTTATTACGCATCCCGGAAATGAAAATAAAGGAAGAAATGAGACGAGAAACCTTGCAATAAATAAACTTGCATGCAAATATCTTCTTATGCTCGATTCGGATATTATCCCTTCAGCGGATTTACTTAAAAATCATTACGAGCTATTGAATGAAAAAGATTGTATTTCAGTCGGTGAAGTTATTTATACAAATTCCGGCGAGAATATCTGGGCAAAATATTTAGAAACACGCGGGAAAGGGAAGTATAGGAATCTTCAGGAAATGCCTGCCTATTATCTTAATACGCAAAACGCAGCAATGCTTTCGGAGTATTATGTAAAATCCGGCGGACAGCACCCTTTGTTAAGCAGGAATTACGGCGGAGATGATACGGAGTTTGGCTACAGGATTGGGAAAGAGTTCGATATTCCGGCTGTCTTTAACAAAAACGCCTGCGGTTATTCATTTCTTGAAAAATCATTAAAAAAAGCCCTTCAGCAGATGGAAGAATTCGGAAGATACAATCTGAAAATTATCAGAGAAATTCATCCGGAATTTAAGGAAATATTTAACTTTAATTTGCTAAAAGAAAATAATATTAAATCTGTTATAATCCGCAGTTTATTGCGCAAAGATTTTGCCGGACTTCTGAAATTCCCGATTGATTTTTTGCCTGATTTTTTAAGTCTGCCGGCAGTTCATTTCCTAGTTTTTTATTCAATTTGTAAAGGTTATAAAAGCGCTGAGGCAGAAAAATGAACGAAACAAAGAAAAGAATTTTAATAACCCGTACCGACAGACTTGGCGATGTTGTTCTTTCAACTGCAATCCCGCGCGAAATAAAAAAAACTTACCCCGATTCCTTTGTTGCAGTTCTTGTAAGAAATTATACTGTGCCGGTGTATGAAAACAATCCTTATGTTGATGCAATTTTAACAGACGATTTTACCGAAGAAACGCGCAGCAAAACATTCTGGCAGAAAATTAAGGAAATAAAGCAGTATAATTTTACCGATGCGCTAATGCTTCTGCCGTCGGAAAGACTTACTTATATGCTATTCTGGGCAGGAATAAAAAACCGTATCGGTGTAAGCAGAAAATTATATCAGTTCCTTACATTCACAAAATACGTGATGCGCAATTTTGAAACTTTGCGTAGCGAAGCCGATTATTGTATGGATTTAGCAAAAAAAATAGGTGTTGAATCAGATAATATAAGTTCGGAAATATTTCTTACAAATGAAGAAATTAAAGAATCCGCTCAGTTGAAAGAAAAATGGTCAGCAGGGAATAAGAAAATTGTTGGAATCCATTCTTCAAGCGGAAACTCTGCACCGAATATGCCTGCCGAGGAATACAGAAATCTTGCCGAAAAGCTGATTGAAACAGGCAGATATAAAGTAATTATAACAGATCAGGAAGTGCCTGATGAATTGCAGGGAATTGAAGATGCCGAGTATATAAATCTTCCTTTGAGAAAATTATTTGTAAATATTAAAGCTTTCGATTTGCTGGTATCAGCCAGCACCGGTCCGATGCACGCTGCGGGAGCGCTAACTGTAAATACGCTTTCGGTATTCTGTACATTAAATAGCTGTCACCCCGATTTGTGGGGACCGAAAGGAAACCATGCGTTTTTTGTACTTCCGGATAAAGAATTTTGCCGAGTAAACTGTTCCGATAACCCTCATTACTGCAGTTTCAATAAAGAAAGCGGAATTAATGCAGAAGTATTATTCAGAAAAATCAATGAACTAAAACTTTAACTGCACCTGAAATTCATTATTTCTGAAGTGGTTTGATGCATCAGATTGCTTACAGTATCTACAGTCTGCGAAATTCTGTTTATATCTTCCACCGATTTTGCCATAATTGTTTCCATTTCCATTATCTGAGAATCGATAGCTGTTGCCATTTGTTTTTGCGAATTTCTTATTTCGGTAAGAATATCAATTTCTGTTAAGAGGTTTTCGCTCTCTGTCAGAATTCCGTCAAAGGATTCCTGCAGATCCTTATTGTTCTTTATCCCTTCGCCTACGCTCATTTCTGTTGTTTTCATCGATTCGTCAGCTTTCTTTACATCTGCTTGAATTTCGGAAATTGTTGTTGCAATCTCTTTAGTAGCTTTAGTTGTTCTTTCCGCAAGTTTTCTCACCTCATCGGCAACCACTGCAAATCCGCGTCCCTGCTCTCCGGCGCGTGCTGCTTCGATGGCCGCATTCAGGGCAAGAAGATTTGTCTGATTGGCAATATCATCAATAGTTCCGGCAATTTGTCCAATCTGGTCAACCTGATTAACAAGCTGTGTAACAATTGATGCAGTTTGCTCCGAAGCTTTAGCAATTTTATCCATTCCTGCGTGCGAATCCGATAGTTTTAGCACTCCTTTTCGTGCTTTTTCTCCGGCAGATTCTGAGATTTTTGATACTTTATTTATGTTTTCGTTGTTGATATTCATCGATTCAATCACTTCGCGGATTGAAGAGAGAATGACGCCGGATTTGCTGCTTTGCTCGTTAACAGAATAATTTAAGTTATTAATGGCAGTTACAATTTCTCTGCTGCTGTGAGAGGTTTCTTCGATTGATATTTTTACATTTTTAATAAGATTGTTTATTTTTTGAACCGAATCGTTGAAACCTTTGAATAATTTATTCAATTCATTTATTGAGGAATTTTCGGTTATTTTAACCGTTAAATCACCAAGCGAAAATTTATCCATTTCGTTTAAAATCCGGCTTATTCCATTCGAAAGGATATTGTTTTGTTTATCAATTTCGGTAACTGCCTGCTGTACTTTTATTTCAACGCTTTGTTTTTCTTTTTCAAGATCGGATATGTTAAGTTTTATATTATCAAGCATTTTTTGAAGCGCTCCAGTAAGAATCTTGGTTTCATCATTACTGCTTGTTTCAAATTTAATATTGTAATTCCCGGCGGAAACTTCAGAAGCTTGTTTGCTGAGAATTTCAATTGGTTTTACAGTTTTTTTTGTAAGACTGGAAATAAAGAAAACGAAAACAATAAGAACAATAAGTCCGGTAAACATTCTTTTGTATAAAATAGAATTTAATTCTGCCTGTATGTTTTCAACTTCATAATCGGCGCCTATTGTATAAACATTCCCATTTGCGGTTTTAAAAGGGACAATGGCAGACCGGAAATTTCCCCATTTATCAGCAATTTCTTCAAAATATATTTCATTATTATCAAAAGAATTGAAGAAACCTTCCGAAATATCATCATATTCATCATAGTAATTGGTATAAGATTTATCACTAAGTTCTTCATCTGTTGCACTGCTGGAAGTAAAATAAATTTTGCCGTCCTTTTTTATCATTGAATAGATATATTTTACACCAACAGCTTTTTGGATAGTATTTAATTTTTTGATAATCTCAATATGCTCATCTTCCGTAATTGAGCCGGCATCTAAAGCTTTATCGTGATATTCGTTTCCTATAATATTTAATGATCCATAAATAGAAGAAAGGAGTTTTGTATCGACTATTTCCACGTAATTGTCTTTTTGAGTTTTATACGACATAAAGGTATAAAAACCTATTATTAAAAATCCAAATACGAAAACAGAATAAAGAATTTTTTTGCTGATAGTATCAGGTTTGAACGATTTAGCCATTTCTTCCTCGTATAATAAAAGACAATTAATTAAGAATTCAAAGGTTAGTATCGGAATTTATGGGTGGATTTTTATGCCTGCTATTACAGAAAGTATGATTATTTTACAAAAAAGTTTAATATATTTACACATTCGAAGTAAAAGTTTCCGGGGCTAATTAACAAGCTGATGCCCAACCCCGTCAGGTCCGGAAGGAAGCAGCGGTCAGCAATCAGTTTGTGTAGTTAGTTCCCGGTTTTTTTATTTTGCGGGTATCAGAAAATCTAAAACCCCTTCACCTTTTGCAATCTTATAATCGAAGAAAACCTTGGCAATTGTGCCGGGTAAAAAACTTGTGTTTACAAAATCCTGCGAAAGCATTTGAGATAAATGGCGCGACATATCTGGCTGGTGACCGACAAATGCTATGTTTTCGGAATCGAGAGAAATAGCAAATTGAAGAAGAATTTCGGTTGATCCGCCCGGAGCAAGTGTTTCATCCGAAAAAAAATTGTTGGTGTTGTTTAAGTATTTTTTGAAATATTCAGCGGTCTGTCTTGCCCGTAAAAGCGGAGAAAAAATCAGATAATCGAGATGGATATTTAAGTTATCTGTATATCTTATCAAATTTTCAAGATTCTTCCTTCCGTTATTCGTAAGGGATTTTTCTTCTGTCCCTTCTCCCGAAGCTTCGCCATGCCGTATAAGATAAATATTCATTAAAAATTATAATTAGATTATGAATAGATGACCGCAAATTTAATTAAAGATTTTATTATAGATGAAAAAATCGGTTAATCAACCGGGTAAAAATCAGATAAACTGCAATTTGCATCTCCAATTTTTACTTCGTCGATAAATATTGTTCTTTCCGTTAAAACTGATTTCTGAGGATTTGTAAGCCAATCCCATTTGTAAATGCCAATATTAAAATATACTCCGGTCTCGTCGTTTGTGGTATTGGGACCTTTCCGGGAGTAAACTAGTTTCCCGTCTTTAAATATTTCTAAAACAGGTTTATGAGAATCTGACCAGCCCCATTTTACGTGAAAAACCCAGTCTATCCATTTGTTTTTGTCGTTTTCATAGGAACCAAGGTCAACGATTATTTGCTTATTATTAAGGGTTATTTCTTCCATATCGCTTATTTTATTGTCGTCCCAAATTATAACAACAAACCAATTTCCATTTTTAGTCAGCAAACATAAAGGAGGCGAAATCCACTGTTCGCCTAAATTCAGATCGGGATAATTATGCCACTGCGCAACACTTTCTGCTGATTTAGGGTCGATTTGATAATTATCCGGTAAAAAAATGCTGAATGCAAACCATCTTTCTGCAAATTGTTCATCCGGAGGCCATCTCCTCAATTCTGCGCGTTTTCCGCTGTATTGTTCCTGATCGTTATTGTGCAGCTCGAATTTCACTGAACTGTTTCCAAGCCTTTTTTGAGCGGAAGTAATTTGAATGGCATAATCAGGAAGTGAGGGAGTTGACGGATCGTTGCTTGTCCGCCAGTCCTTAAACGAAGGATCGTTGAAACTATCCGAGAAAATAATTGTTCCGGGCACTTTATTTTCTGTTGCAACGGGATTTTTACATCCGAATATCATAATCAGAATAAGAAATATGAAAGATGTTTTAATTTTCATGATGCATACTCATTCTTTTTTTTTGAAAATATTCGTAAACCTTTTTTGCATTTGCAATCCCTACAATTTTTGAAAGTGTAACAGGGTCGGAATTTTTAATGTCTTCAATACTTCCAAATTCGCGCAATAGTTTTTCGGCTGTTTTTTGTCCTATTCCTTTAATTTCAAATAATTCTGTTGTAATTGTCCGATTATTTCTTCGCTGGCGGTGGAAAGTAATTGCAAATCTGTGGGCTTCATCGCGAATCTGCTGAAGCAATTTTAACGCAGAAGAAGTTTTAGGAATTATTACTGATTCAGAATTTCCGGGAAGAAAAACTTCTTCGAGCCTTTTTGCAAGTCCAATTATTTCAAAGTTTTTCAACCCGATTTTATCAAGTATCTCTAACGCACTGGAAAGCTGTCCTTTTCCGCCGTCAACCATTATTAAATCAGGAGGATTTTCTTTTTCTTCAATCATTCTGCTGTATCTTCTTTCAATTACTTCCTGCATACTGGCAAAATCGTCTGGTCCTTCTACTTCTTTAATTATGAATTTCCGGTATAGACTTTTCTTTGGTTTCCCGTCTGAAAACACTACCATACTTGCTACTGTATCTGTTCCCTGAAGATTTGAAATATCGAAACATTCAATTTTTTTAGGAACATTTTTTAAGCGAAGATCGCGTTTAAGCGCTGCCAATACGAAAGGAACATTTCCTTCGCGTTTCATTCTTTGAAGCTGTATTTCTTTAAGCTGAAGAATTGCATTTTGTTTGCACATAAAAAGCAGCGATTTAGTATCGCTTTTGCGCTGAGGTACAACAAATTTTACTTTAAACCCGGCTTTGGAACTCAGCCATTCGGCAAGAAAATCCATTTCGGCAGGATCTGTATCAACAACAATTTCGCGGGGAATTTCCACATATTCGTTGTAATAAAACTTTATTGCCGATGTATAAATTTGAGGTTCGTTTTCAAGATTTTCGTTAATCAGTTTTAGCTGCTTTTTACCAACCAAACGTCCGCTGCGGATGTTAAGAATAGTGCAGGCAACATCTTTCCCTTCGGAAGCGAGACTTAAAATATCTTTATCGTCAAAATCGTTTGAAACAATTTTTTGGCGTGAAGAATAAACCTCGAGCTGTTTGATTTTATCGCGAAGAATTGCAGCATTTTCGAAATCGAAATTATCGGAGGCCTTGTTCATCTGGTCATTAAGTTCTTTAATAAGTTCGGCTGTTTTTCCTTTAAGAAGTTTTTCAACCTGGCTGACCATTTCGTTGTAATTGATTTGAGAAATCAAACCTTCACAAGGTCCGTCGCATTTTTTTATATGATAATCGAGGCAGACTTTTATTTTTTTCTTTTCAATCGTCAGGTCGTCAATATAGTATTTGCAGCTCCGGATTTTAAAAATTCTATTAATCATCGAAAGAGAATTTTTCATTGATTTAACATCGGTGAAAGGTCCGAAGTATTTACTCCCGTCGCGTATTATCTGCCTTGTTGGAAATATTTGCGGATAAGGCTCTTTAGTAATGCGGATATAAGGAAATGTTTTATCATCTTTAAGCAGGATATTGTAACGGGGTTTTAATTCTTTAATAAGATTATTTTCCAGCACCAAGGCTTCAAATTCGGTGTCGGTGATGATAAGTTCCAAATCCGTTGCTTTGCTTATCATAATTTCAGTTTTCGGCGAATTGAGGTTTTTCTGAAAATATGACCGAACTCTGCTGCGAAGATTTTTAGCTTTTCCCACGTAAATAAATTTACCGGTTTTATCTTTAAATTGATAAATACCCGGTGATGACGGCAGATTTTTTAACTTCTCTTCTAAAATATTATTCATAGTCAAAAAATAGAAATAAAAATTAAAAAAACATCTTGGAATTAAAATTTATAAAAGGCTGTTAGGGTTATATGAATTATTTATTAACCCATTAACAAATGTTAAAATCTTCAAATAAAAATAGCAACGTTTAATTTGTCTGATAAATATAAGTAAAAAACACAGAAGCTTAATAAAATAAGTAAGGAGAGGGAATAATTGCAGTTAATTACAGTGTGTAATTTATGTTGTATTAACAAAAAAGAATGGTAATTTTTCACTGTAAAACTATGCATAATATTTGTTGATTTTTACATAAAATAAATTTAGTTTGATTTATATGATTTTAAGGGGTCATATAAAGTAATAAAGAAAAAATTCGAGTAATAATTTCATAAATTATGAGCATATAAATCTTTAGTATAGTAACCTTTTCAGCAATTTATAGAAAAATATTCTGGTCGGGAAATCTATGACAGAAAAAGAGAATTCAAAAAGATTTAAATACCACACCATACTGGCTGGATTTGTAATTTGCATATTTCTGGTTATATCTGGCTATCTTTTTTACAAGCAGGAAGAAAATAGAATTGTAAAACAAAAGGAAAGCGAGTTAAAATCTATTTCGGATTTAAAAGTTAACCAGATAAAAGAATGGTATATTGATAATCTTGATGATTCCAAGATCATTTCGAGAAACATTTTCTTGCAAGAATATTTATTAAAAGCGCTCGAAAAAAATGATATAAAAGATGTTGAAAAACTGATATTGTTTTTAAAAGAGATTTCCGAAGAACACGGGCTAGAAGATATTTTTATTGCCGATATTAACGGGAGAAGTATATACTCAATTAAGGAAGTTTCAAAAAATACCGATTTGATATTTTTAGAAACGATTCGAAAAGTTATAAATGGAAAAGATGCTTTATCAACTTTTCTTTACCTAAACAATGAATTGAAGAAAGTTACAATTGATTTTATTGCTCCTATTTTAAAAAACGGAGATATTGAAAATGTTTTGGTTTTTAGATTAGAACCCGAAGAATTTCTATTTCCGCTTATTTTATCAAATTCAAATACAAATATTACTTCCGAATCTTATCTGTGCAGACTGGATGGCGACAGCGTTCTTATTTTAAGCGATTTACGTTTCAAGGGAAATGCTGCATTTAATCTTAAAATTGCCTTATCAGATAATAAAGTTTCCGCCGTTCAAGCAGTTAAAAGGAAAAAAGGTCTTTACGAGGGCAAAGATTACAGAAATGAAAATGTTTTATCTTATTTTAATAACATCCCAGGAACCCCTTGGATTATAGTATCAGAAATCGATAAGGAAGAACTATTTTCGGAATTAGAAGAGAAGCTTATTTTTATAGCTGTTATTGTTTTTCTTGCAATTCTCTTTGTTGCAGCAGGAATGGCATTGCTGTATAATAATAAACGAAAAAATATTTTACAGAAGCTATTACATTCTAAACAGGAATTTAGAACCACACTTTACAGCATTGGTGATGCTGTAATTACGACTGATTCAAAAGGCAATGTGCAAATGCTTAACCCTGTTGCCGAAAATTTAACAGGATGGAAAGAAGATGAAGCAATTAATAAACCGATTGAAGAAATATTTAAAATAATTAATGAAGAAACTAGGCAAAAAGTTGAAAGTCCGGTAAAAAAAGTACTTGAAAATGGGAGAATTGTAGGTCTTGCTAATCATACTCTTTTAATTTCAAAAGAAGGGAAAGAAATACCAATTGCCGACAGCGGAGCACCAATAAATGATAATAAAGGTCATATAGAAGGCGTTGTTTTAGTTTTCAGGGATCAGACTTCAGAAAGAGATAATAGAAAGGGCTTGGAAGAAAGCGAAAAAAGATTCCGCTCTTCGATGGATAATATGATTGAAGGGGCTCAGATTATTGATTTTAACTGGAACTATATTTATTTGAACGAATCTGCAGAAATACAAGGGAATTTAAAAAAAGAAAACTTGATTGGTAAAAACTTTAGGGATATATGGACTGGAATCACTAATCATCCGATATTTGAGGTTTTGAATGATTGCATGAAAAACAGAAAAAGCAGACATATTGAAACATCATATACATTTCCCGGTAATAATTTAAGATACTTTGAACTTAGCGTTCAACCGATTCCCGAAGGAATTTTTATTCTTTCATTGGAAATTACCCAGAAAAAAATTGCCGAAAATGAAATAAGAAAAATATCAAAAGCAGTAACTCAAAGTCCTGTTATTGTTGTAATAACCAATAAATCAGGGAATATTGAATATGTTAATCCAAAATTTACTGAAATTACAGGTTACAGAAACGATGAAGCTAAAGGAAAAAATCCTAACATATTAAGATCAGGTTATCATTCAAAAGAATATTATAAGAAATTATGGGATACAATAATTGCAGGAAAGGATTGGCAAGGTGAATTTTTAAACAAGAA
>JAAYAN010000261.1 GCA_012719345.1 Ignavibacteria bacterium
CATCCAGTCTTTTCATATGTCCTGTTTTGGGATATTGATATCCTTTTCCTGCCTTTTGCGGAATCATTCCTGCTGACAACACTTCTTTTTCTATCTGTACAACTATTTCTCTCTCAAACCCTTGACTTTTCAGCCTCTCTGAGACTTCATTTAACCGTCCACTACATTTTTTTGCAAGTATCTTTGCCAGATGATTTCCGCCCTTTATGCTCCAACATGTATGATTGTGCTTCATCCTCTTGGCTATTGTACTCCATATGTGGTTCTCCATTGTTCCCATGTTTCTATATACTAATCCTTCCGGATGTTCCGGTAATTCAATTCCCTGCTCCTGATAGGACAACAATCCCTTACGATTATTCTTAAAATACTTGATCAGATTTTCTGCTTTCTCTATTTCTTCCTCTTCGCTGAGACTATCTTTGTAGATTTCCAAGTATTGAAATAATCCTTCCAGATCTTTTTCTTCTAAATATTCATATATGCTTGTGATTGCTTCCTTGTAGGGAATGTTCTCTTTGATTGCTTTATTTCGATGGAATGGATCTAACTGGAATACTGTATCGGCTTCACAGATATTTTTTACCCATTCCGCTCCATCTGCATTCATCAGCCTGATTTCAATTTCATCTGTGTTATATTTCTCAGCGATTGCTGCTTCCCTGTATTCCTGAAACTCCTTGGACTTGGAGAATCCTGCTACCACTACTTTCTTATCCAGTGCATATCGGTTCTTTCCCGTCTGCTTCCATCCATCATAGGCTATTCCTACCTTGATTTCTCCTGATTCTTTCTTTTCTCTCTGGAGTTTCACATATACTCCATCCGTTTCTTCAAACAGTACAGGAGTTATTGTTTCACCTTGCACCTGTCCCTGTTTGTGTGCTTTAACCAATTCCTGTTCTTCCTCACACACTTTCTCACCCAGTGCCTGTATGACCTTCCATACTCCCATGGCACTGATACTCTGTCCTGTCATCTGGGTTACCTTGGCAGCACATGCCCGGTATGACATCTCTGTGATTCCGGCTACCAGCTGGTCAGCCATGTTCTGCGATATCAGACCAACTCCAGGTATGTGTAGCTGTTCGTCCAGCAGATAGACATACTCTTTCAATCCATCTTCTCTGATCACTTCATAGACTCTTCTGTCGTAGGTGACTTCTCCATACACTGTCTTAATCGTAGTTGTTCTTAATCCTTTATTCCGGTATGCTGCCTTGTCGCGGGTTTCCATCAGGTATTGATCATACTTTTCCAGTATCTCTTTTGTGATGTTTTGACCCCATTCACAGACCTGTTTGAAAATTTCTGTCTCAATTCCCTTGAATGTCAGCTCGTTTTCGTTTAACATAGTATTCATCATACAATCCTTTATTCTTTCTTAAGTCTCAGCAACTTAATAATAAAGAATATTTGTATGATTGGAAAGAGGCTTCGGCCTCTTTCTTTATTTTTTGCCAATTAATATTTTACTCTATGCTTGACTTTAATTAATTCGTCATTAAGTTTGCTAATACTTTTAGTTGTTCTATCGCTATATGACGAAGGTTATCATCCGAAAGGCAAGTAAACATCATCAGCATTTCCTGCATCTGCTCATCAATTTCTTCCTCAGCACCTTCGTTATTAACCAAATATCCTACTGTTGTACTTAAAGCGTTAGCTAATTCCACAACCACGCTGCTCTTAATATCCACCTTATCATTCTCATACATGGAAATAAGTGATTTCTGAGTACATAGCTTCTCTGCTAATGCCTCCTGCGTCATTCCTGCTTTTAATCTGCATTCCTTAATTCTTCCACCCATAGTTGTA
>JAAYAN010000165.1 GCA_012719345.1 Ignavibacteria bacterium
AAGCAACCATCCGCATGTTCCGGCAGGAATTTATAAATTCAGGTTCGGATATGATGGTGCTAACCGGACTTTACGAAGGAAATCCCGCCGAAAACAATTACGGTCGTATTGTAAGAGCCAAGCAGAAAGATGATTCGGGAAATTCTTCGGGAAGTGATGCCGGCAAAGTGATTTGTATTATTGAACACAAAGATATTCTTAAAATACCTGAAAATGAACCGCTGGTTCTTACCTTAAACGGAAAGAAATATTCATTTACAAAAAAAGAACTGATTGAAAATAACGAATTCAATTCCAGTGTTTATGCTTTTAAGTATAAGTATCTTGCAGAACTTATTGATAAAATTGAAAGCAACAACGCTCAAAAAGAAATTTATCTTACCGATTTAATAGACCTGTTTAATAAAAGAAATTTAAGCGTCGGGGCTGTAAGTCCCTTAGACCAATCCGTAATTATGGGATTCAACAACAAATCTGTTTTACGTCAGATGGATGATATTGCAAGATTGAAAGTTTACGAAAAGTTAAAGGATATAATAGAAATTGACGACCCTGAAGATTTTTTCATAGACGAAAGCGTGGTTGAAGAAATAATAAAAATGGATATGGAAATAAACACGCTTGATATTAAAATAGGCAAAGGAGTTTATATTGGGAAAGGCACTGAACTTAATACTAATCTCACTTTTAAAAAGAACGTTTATATCTCGGGAAATATTGTCTTTGGAAGAAATGTTACTATTGCTGAAAATGCTCACATATCTTGTTACCAAGGGCAGAAATTGCATATTAATGATAATGTTACCATTCTCCAGGATAATATAATTAAAGGGAATACTATAATTGAAGAAAACTCTTTAATTGAATCGGGTGTAAATATTACAGGAAGCGATGAATTTCCGACAAGAATCGGGAAGAATGTTACAATAAAAGGAACAAGCTATATTTTCGGTTGCATTGTTGACAGCGATTTACTAATTCAGCATAGTGTTTTAATAAAAAAGAAAATTGACAAACTTGAAAATAAAGACGGAACTGTGCAGCCGGTTCGTTTTGTTCTGCCCCAGCCTGAAGGTATTGAGGCGATTGAAAATCTTTAACCCAAAATAGTCATTAGAACAAATAATATTATGGTTAAGTTTTTGGTTATTTTGGGTAATCCCGACTTAAAAAATCTTACATTCTGTTTTTCGATTTTGTTAGCCGATTTATCCGGTTTTTGACAGATCTGCCATTATTTTCTTTTCTAAAGGCGAATTTGGGTTTAATACAGACCAAAATAAAACCCGCAATAAGCGGGTTTATTTTTTTTAAAACAAAAAAAGGCAGTACAGATAATCTGACTGCCAATTTACAATTTTATAAGAATATTAAGCTAAATTATTAACGTGCTTTGTTAATGTCGATTTTTTTCTAGCAGCATTATTTTTATGTATTCTGCCTTTCGCTGCAGATTTATCAAAAGCTGCAACAGCTTCTTTAAGTGTTTTTTCGGCAGATTCTTTGTTTTTTTCAGATAAAACCTTTTTTGTAAGTGTTTTAAGAGCAGAAATAGAAGCTTTGTTTTCTAAATGTTTCTTTTCATTTGTCTTTATTCTTTTCTTTGCTGACTTATGATTAGCCATTTCAATCCTTAAATGTTAATTTTTACAGACGGTAAATATAACATTTATTAGCGATTATGTCAAATATTCAAAAAGCATTATATTTATATTCTGTTTTACAGAAATTATATAATAAAATGAAAATTGCAAAAGAATATAGATGGGAGATGGGGCACAGGCTTACTTTTCACACAGGAGGCTGCGCAAGTCTGCACGGACATTCTTATAAACTCCTAGTAGAATTAGAAGGCAACCCCGATAAAAACGGTATGCTGCTAGATTATTTTGAGATGGATAAAATCGTTTTCCCATTAATAAAGCAGTTTGACCATAGTTTTGCTGTTTATGAAAAAGATATTGTATTGATTGAATTTCTCACTAAAATTCAATCGAAAATAAATGTTTTCCCATTACACCCGACTGCTGAAAATTTATGTGTGATTTTTCTTGAAAAGCTTGGACAAGCCGGTTTCCCAAAAAACATAAATAAAATAAAAGTCCGTCTTTCGGAAACGGAAGATGTTTATGCCGAAGAAACTAAAAACTTATAACCTCAAAATAGGTTTTACTTTTTTTTATCAAGCAGTTTTAATATTTTAGGCAGTATCTCGCCAGCTTTTCCCTTGATTGAGTAATTTACTGTTTCAGAAATATCAGTCTCGTCCACATTTATTTCAACAATATAAGCGCCGCTGCTTTTTGCATTTAATGGAATATATGCAGCTGGGTAAACAACTGCCGACGTGCCGATAACAAAAAACAAATCCGCTTTCCGAGATACTGATTCGGCTTCGGCAAATATTTCCTGAGGCAGCATTTCTCCGAACCACACAACATCCGGTCTTATCAAACCTCCGCAATGTCTGCATCTCGGTACTTTTTGCGATTGATTTAACTCGGGAGAATAATCGAATTTATTGCAATCCACACAGAAATTTCTTTCGATGTTTCCGTGAAGTTCCAGCACTTTTTTGCTGCCGGCACGTGTATGCAAATTATCCACATTCTGAGTAACAACTGTAACTTTGTTAAAATATTTCTCCATTTCGGCAATTGCGTAATGTCCCGCATTTGGCTGGTTTTGGTTTATAATATTCCGGCGGTACTGATACCATTCCCAAACCATATCCGGATTTTTCAGAAACGCGCTGAAATTTGCAAGTTCTTCGGGATTAAGCTTATTCCATATCCCGCCTTCGCCGCGGAAAGTTGGAATACCGCTTTCAGCTGACATTCCGGCACCCGTAAAAAACACAACCGATTTTGCAGTTTTTAATTTTTCGATAAAATCTTTGCGAAATTCCATTTGATAAAACACTTTAATTAATAAAATTATCCAAAAAGAGTTTCGGGATCTTTTCCCTCTTTATCTTTTAATGAATTCTTAAGCTTGTTTGAAATATACAACGCATTATTTGCCAAAGGAAGAAATTTGGTCCATCCCGATTCGGAATTGATTTCTTTAATCATCGCATATTTGTAAGCGTTAACTTTAGCGCTTAATTCATCTGCTTGATAAAGAACAATTGCTTCAAGTGTTTTGGGTTCTACGGGAGATGCAAACTCCATCTTTCCCTGATGGCTTAAAATCAAATGAAGAACCTGATTTCTCAGCAAATCCGGGAAACCTGAAATTTCACTTATTTTCTGATTTACTTCCATAGCTGCAATTGAAATATGTCCTAAAAATTTTCCTTCGTCGGTATAATCGAAACCTTTGTCGAAACTCAATTCGTAAATTTTTCCGTAATCGTGCAGCATAGCTCCTGTTAAAAGCAAATCCTTATGTATTTCCGGATGAAACCGGCACATCAATTCGCAGATATTTATGATTTCCAGCGTATGCTCAAGCAATCCGTGAATATAAGCATGGTGCCATCCTTTTCCAGCCGGTACTTTTGAGTAGCTTTCAAAAACATTATCGTCAAAAACTTTTTCTAAAAGAGCTTTCAGATGTTTATTTTTCATTCCGGAAATGCGGTCAAAAAATTCTGTACGCATTTCTTCAAAATTCCGGGAAGAAATTGGAAGAAAATCATCGGCAGAAACATTTTCTGATGGTTCTGCAGGTCGTATTTTTTCGATCCTGAGCTGAGGCGAACCCTGAAAATCTTCGATTGTGCCGCGGACTTTAACAACTGATGTTTTCGATAAATCCGTAAAATCTTTAATATCCCACATCTTTCCGGAAATGCTTCCGGATTTATCGCCGAGAGTTACATCAAGGTAATTCTTGGCATTTTTAGAGGTTTTAATTTCCCAATTTAAAAGGAGAAAATAATGTTCTATTTTATCTCCCGTGCTGAAGTTTCTGATTTCTGTCTGTTCTGTCATTTCACTTTTCTTTTTGTTTTATTTTAATTAAATAGTTTACCTTTTTTACCTGCCGTTTAAATTCACCGAACTTTTAATTAAACTGAGCAATAGATCTGTATCAACAGGTTTTGGCAGTATATGTTTTACGCCAAATCCAATATATTCCTCATGCAGCTTAGGAGTAATTTTTGCTGAAATAATAATAATGGGAATATGTCTGTTTTCTTCATTTTTGTACATTGCTTCAACAAGCTGAATTCCGTTCATAAGCGGCATTTCGTGATCGGAAATTACCAAAGTGGGCGTATCTTTAAGCACAATGCAAATGGCTTCGTAACCATTTTGAGTTTTTATTATTTCGTAACCCGGCATTGCTTCAGAAACAAGTTCCGCATAAAGTTCGCAAATATCAGCGTTATCTTCAACAATCAGAATTGAATTTTTCGATTCCGGAACTGTGAAGTGAAATTCGCTTCCTTTGTCTGTTTCCGAATAAAACCATATTTCGCCGCCATGTTTGCTGATTATTTCTTTAACCAGCATCAGTCCTAATCCGGTGCCTTTTTCTCCGTCAGTTCCTGTTAAGGAAACTTTTTCATCAATTTTGAATAATTTTGCCTGATTTTCTTCGGATATTCCGGTTCCCTCGTCTTTTATTACAAATTCAATAAACCCTTTTTTAAATCGGTTGCACGATAAATATACGTTTTTATTTTGCTTTGTAAACTTCAAAGCATTGCTTAAAAGATTGTTGATTGATTGACACAGCAGCCTTTCGTCTGCATTTATAAAAATGTCGTCCTGGCAGCTGATTTGCAAATCAATATTCTTTTTAATAGCTGCTCCGGCAAGCTGTGCAGCGCTTCCCGAAATAAGCATTTTTGCATTTAATCTGCGGGGCTCAACTGTAAGCTTTCCGGTTTGAAGACGAGACCAATCCAATAAGTAATTAATTAATTGCAGTTGATTTTGTGATGCTTCGTGAATATAACCGAGATATTCCTTTTTTTCGGAATCGGGAAGAAACTGTTCGTTCAGCAGAATTTCCGAAAATCCGAGAAGCGATGTAAAAGGCGCGCGCAAATCGTGCGAAACAATTGAGATAAATCTGTCCTTGGCATGGTTTTTTTCGCGCAGCACGTTATTTTCTACCAAAAGGTTTTTAATAACCAAATGAAGCTGTGAAACATTTTTAAACAAATTAAAATATTTTATAATGTTCCCCTTTGCATCGCGGGTTACATTTATTACTCCGTCGAGCCAAACATTTTCGTTGTTGCGGTTTATTATTCTGTACGAAAGATTTAGCGAGAATACATCGGGAGTTTCTTCAAATTCGGTTATTTTCTTTTTTACATCGGGAACATCATCCGGGTGAATGAGCGATATTAATTGACCCGGACGGTTTATTATTTCTTCGGGATAAAAGCCTGTAATTTTTTTAAGCGAATCGCTGAAAAACAAATCGGATTTGCTTTTATCTGCGGAAACCGACCAGAAAAGAAAATCACCTTCCGAAAAAAATGAACTTACAGCATTTTCGTCCCTGTTTATCGGTGTAATTGAGTTAATCAGTGCTACAATTTCCGAAAATGATTTTTCGTCTTTGGCGAGCTGTTTTAATTTATCGGCAATACTTATCATTAATTCCTGAATAACATTTTTTGTTTCAATAAATATAATAAAATATATTCCAAAAAATTTTAATAGGTTTCTAAATAAGAACTTAATTGTATGCTAAATCGTTATTATTGAAGTTAAAAAAAAGAGATTTCAGATGAAATGGATATTTATTGTTTTTTTTATATTTACCGGATTAATTCTTCCGCAAACTAAAGGCATAATTTCAGGAAAAGTAACAGATAAATTTACCAAGCAGCCTGTTCCGGGAGTTAATATTCTTGTTGAGGGAACTACAACGGGTGCAGCAAGCAACTTAAGCGGTGAATTTGTAATTGAAGGCGTTGAACCGGGAAGTTACAGATTAAGAGCAACGGCTATAGGATACGAATCTCTTCTTAAAACCGATATTGTTGTTAATACTGCACGGCCGGTTTTTGTTACTTTCGAAATGCTCGAATCGGTTATTGAACTTGAAGGAATTACAATAAAATCTGAGTATTTTGAAAAAAATCCCACTGAAGTTAACAGTATTGCAAGTTTCAGCTATGAGGAAATAAGAAGATCCCCCGGCGGTTTTGAAGATGTTGTAAGGGCATTATCAGTACTTCCCGGTGTTGCACAGCAAAGCGCGGGACGAAACGATCTTGTTGTAAGGGGCGGTGCTCCTTCGGAAAATTTATATATTGTCGACGGTTTTATAATTCCTAATATCAACCATTTTGGAAATCAGGGAGCAACAGGAGGACCGCTTAGTTATATAAATCTCGATTTTGTACAGCAGACCGAATTTTCATCGGGCGGATTTTCAGCCTTGCACGGTGACAAACTTTCATCTGTTCTTAAAATTGATCTTAGAAACGGAAGAACAGACAAAATCGGCGGGAAAGCTACAATTTCAGCTTCTCAGTTCGGGTTGAACCTTGAAGGACCTGCAGGAAGCGGCAACAGCTTTATATTTTCGGCACGGCGGAGTTATCTCGATTTTATATTTAAAGCAGCTGGTTTCGGGTTTGTGCCGGAGTATTGGGATTTTCTGGGAAAATTTGATATGAAAGCTGACAATGCAAATCAATTTTCCTTCCTTTTTATCGGGGCAATTGACCGGGTTAATTTTAACAACAGCGACCGCGATAAAAAGTTTGACAATGCAAGAATTTTAGGCAGTAATCAAAATCAGTACATTGCAGGAATTTCTTACAGACATCTTTACAGCAAATCGCTTTTGAACATTAGCTTAAGCAGGAATTTCACCGATTTCGATTCGAATCAGAGGGATACGCTTCTTAATCCTGTTTTTCAAAACAAATCAGCAGAATCGGAAAATGAATTAAAAGCCGATTATGTTTACAAACTTTCTTCATCTTCCGAGCTTAATGCAGGTTTATCTGCAAAATACATTCAGTTCAGCGGAAATGTAATTCTGCCTTCATTCATAACAAGTTTCGGAGATACACTCAGTATAAATAACCTGAATGTTGAAAAACAATATTTTAAGAATTCGGCATTTATACAATATACAACAATACTATTTCACAGACTGAATGTAAATGCCGGATTGCGGTACGATTATTTTAATGGAATAAGCGATGGGAATACTTTTAATCCACGGTTATCACTATCCTATATGTTTTCCGACAGATTTACCGTAAGCGCAAGCAGCGGAATTTACAGTCAGTTTCCTTCATATATCTGGCTTACTGCCGAAAAGTCCAATAAAAATCTGAAACCGGTAAAAACTTATCAATATATTCTGGGAGCAGAGTATAAATTGATGAGCGATTTACGAATTAAAGCAGAAGGATTTTTTAAAGATTACTCAGATTATCCGGTAAGTTCTTTAAGGGAATATCTGATTCTCTCCAACACGGGAGCGGGTTTTGGCGGCTCGGACGACAACTATGCTTCTTTCGGTCTGGATCCCTTAGTAAGCAAAGGAAAAGGAAAAGTTACAGGAGTTGAAATTTCGCTGCAGAAAAAAGCTTCCGATACTCCGCTTTATGGAATTTTAAGTTTTACTTATTCAAAATCAAGATTCAAAGCGCTTGACGGAATTGAACGACCAGGGAACTTCGATCAGAGTATAATTTTAAGTTTGGCCGGCGGCTATATATTCAACAAAAATTGGGAAGCTAATTTTAAATTCCGATATGCAAACGGACGACCTTATACTCCGTTTAATGAAAACGGACGCCAGGATGCTTCCGAAATAAATTCCAAAAGACTTCCGGCTACACACAGTCTGGATTTACGCGTTGACCGCCGATGGAATTTTGAAGGATGGAATCTTATTGCTTACATCGACGTACAAAACATTTACGGCAGAAAAAATGTCAGCAATATCCGCTGGGATTTTAAAGAAAATAAACCGGAAGAAAACCAGGATATAGGTCTTCTTCCGTCTATAGGCATAAGTGTTGAGTTTTAAATTTTACGAAATTATTACAGTTTATCGAAACTTTTTTGCAAATGATTTATTGCTGAAGTTATGTTAAAATGAAGATCAAAATTTTCACCTGTTTTTTCATCAGTGCATTTCATTAAGTCGAATGCGAAACCGTCTTTATTTATAAGACTCTGACTTTCGAATTTAAGATTTACCCAGTAAATAAAAATATATTCTTCGGAGGTGGTGAAAACAATAAAAGCGGTTTCGGGTGTTTTGCCGTCGCCGGAAAGATATATTGAATTTAGCAGATTGTTGTAATTATCATAATGGTATTTTGCTTTCTCTTCTTTATTAAGCTGTTCGCAAGCATAACCTGCATACATCTGCGCCTTTATTTCGGTAAAAGATTCCGATAAAACAGATTCGGCAAGTTCAAGTCCTTTTTTAAAATTTCCGGCTTCAAAAGCTTCTTCAATTTTTGCATATGTTTCTTTAACCTTAATTCCATACGGTTCATATTTACCGGTTTTCGTAAAAGCCAGCCGCAGTTTGAAATAGTCGCTTGAAGTCCCGTTTTTTATGCTGTCCAGCAGCGAATAATAATAATTGCTGTCAATTTTATTCAGCAGATTAAAAAGATAATAATTTGAATATTCAGATGATGAATCGGGTTTTTCCGTTTGAGCCGAAAGGAAAACAAAACATACAAAAAATAATATAATCGGAAAGCGCATTTTATCTCCTTAAATTTTCTGCCTAAATATAAACCAAAAATAGTCAATAGAACAAACAATATTATGGCTTAGCTTATATTATTGGCTATTTTGGGTAATCCCGACTTAGAAAATCTTACATTCTGTTTTTCAGGAATGTATAGATTTTGTTAGTCGATCCGCCATTATTTTGTTTTCTAATGGCGGATTTGGGATAAATAAAAGTAAGCAGTTAGCAGCAAATTGAAAAATAAAATTCCTGATTATGCAGCAGCCGGATAAAACCTAAGCATTATTTGTTTAACATCGCGGTTTTCTATAATTTAGAATTCAAAAAATATGGAAGGTTTGCTTTGAATAAGAATGAAATCCGTAATTTATTTCCTTTCCTAAGTACGGGAAAGATATATTTTAATCACGCCGCTATCAGTCCGTTTTCATCTGTAATTGTTGAGGAATTCCGCAGATATGCTCATCAGCGCAGCGCAACTGATGTAAACAACTGGCCCGGAGTAGGAAGAACTATCGCAGAAGCAAAAGTAAGGATTGGCAGACTGCTAAACGTTAAATCTGATAGAATTGCATTTACCGAAAATGTTACAAACGGGATAAATCTTTTAGCTTCTGGAATAAAATGGGAAAAAGGCGACCGAATAATTCTAAATGATCTTGAATTTCCGGCAAATGTTTATCCTTTTATGAATCTGCAAAAACAAGGTGTAGAAATAGATTTTGTTAAATCCGCCGATGGGAAAATAAGACTTGAAGATATTGAAAAAGCAATAACAGAAAGAACTAAACTTCTCTCAATTTCGCACGTGCAGTTTTTATCCGGTTACCGCGCCGATATGAAAGCGATAGGAGAAATTTGCATGAAGCACGGAATTATTTTCTGCGCGGATGTTATTCAAAGCGCCGGGGCAATGATAATTGATGCCCAAAACTGGGGAGTTGATTTCATTGCCGGCGGAAGTCAAAAATGGCTTATGGCAATGCAGGGATTAGGTTATGTATATGTTTCGGAAAAATTGCAGGAAATGATTCAACCTGCTTATGCCGGCTGGACTTCCGTTAAAGACCCCTGGAATCTGCTCGATTTTAATCTTGAACTTGTTGACGATGCTTCGCGGTACGAAAACGGTACGCTGAATGTTTTAGGAATCTGTGTTCTGAATAAATCACTCGGTTTTTTTGAAACGATAGGATATGAAAATATTGAAAAGCAAATAATTGATAATTCGGTTTATTTCAGGGATTGTCTTTCGGCTGCGGGAATAAGTCCGGTAATGAAAAACGCCTGCAGCAGCGAGCTATCGGGAATAGTAAGTTTTAATGTAAATAACGGAAATGAAATTTTTGATGAACTTGTAAAAAAAGATATAATCGGTTCTTACCGCGAAGGATTAATCCGTTTTTCACCTCATTTTTATAATACCAAAGAGGAGATTGATAAAGTTATTAAAGAGATCAGGAAATTATTATAAACAAACTTTCTTGCTGTTTATAGTATTAACCGGTTACAAATCTATAAAAGTTTGATTGATTTTTTCTTTCATAGGTCCCAAATAGCTTTTGGATATCCCATACTTTTGTCTTAGCGGATTAACTGTTTCGCTGTAAAGTTTTTCTTTGTACGCTTTATCCGCAGCTCCTGTTTTATACAATTCTTTAAGCGCAATATATTTTTCGGGGAAGCAGCTTTCAACAAAATCGAAAAATACTTTGCGGGCTGCTCCGCGCAAATACAAAACACCGGGCAGCATATAATGAACGCCTGCATCCCGGGCTTCGGAACACAGATTTTCAATATTCGAAAAACTATCTGTAAGATACGGGATAACAGGCATTGTATGAAGCCCGACAGATGCATTTGTTTTCCTGAACTCTTTCAGCATTTTGAATCTTGCGGCGCTGCTGCTTGCAAAAGGCTCAATTTTCTTACGGATTTCATCATCCATTGTAGTTATTGTTGCAGCTACATTTACATAAGTAATGCGCGAAAGTTCATCAATAAGTTCGTAATCCCTTAAAACTAAATCCGATTTTGTTGATATTATAGCGGGAGTTTTATGCTTAATTAAAACCTTCAATATTTGGGGCATAATTTTCAGATCGGCTTCAGCAGGCTGATAACTATCCGTAACTCCGCCGATATTTATAATTTCTCTTTTCCAGTCTGCACTGCTTAATTCTTCGTCCAGCTTTTCGGCAATATTAATTTTTGCATATACTTTCGAAAAATCATCTTCACCCAGATATTTATGGGAATAAATTGCATAGCAATATTTACAACCGTGTGCGCAGCCCCGGTAAATATTTAAATCCCAGCCGTATGGAATTTTCCGCTTAAGTTTATTAAGCGCCGAAGCACAGTTAATTTTTTCCGCAGAATAAATCATTCTCTTTCCTGTTCAGTTTGATACGGCTTTAAGTCCTATTATTGAAGCAATAAGCGTTACGAGGAAAAATATTCTTAACAGCGAAGCCGGCTCTTTGAATACGAAAATCCCGAGCAAAACAGTGCCTGCAGCGCCTATTCCCGTCCAGACGGCATAAGCGGTTCCAATCGGTAGAGTCTGTGCAGCTTTAATTAAAAGAGCCATACTGCAGCACAATGCCGCTAAAAATCCGGTATACCATAAATACATTTCTGTTCCGGAAGTTTCCTTGGCTTTCCCCAGGCAGAAAGCAAAACCTGCTTCAAACAATCCCGCTGTTACAAGAATAATCCAATCCATATATCAGTCGCATTCCTTTTCTGTAAAATTTTCCAAATTTTCATCGTATTCCAGACATTTCTTTGCGATAAGCACCATTTTATTTTCAACAATCTTATAAACAGCTTTCATCAAGCTTCTGCCGCAGCTGTTGCAATATTACTCAAAATACGGGTTAAATGCTAAAATATTTTACTTTCCCTATTGAGCATTAATTCTGAGTTTCTTTCCATTTTTTCATTTCATCGCTTATAAAATAACCGGTAATAAGATTGAAAAGATTTTCAATAAAAAGGGGAGAAAGATTCAGTTCGTTTGCCCAGATTTTACGTTTTTCAATCATGCTTTTAACCCGGTCTCCGGCTTTAACACTCTGTGCCGAAGTTTTGAATTTTGCGGCGCAGTGAACATACTCTGCACGTTTTGCCAGCAAGCCGGTTATTTCCCGGTCAATTCTGTCAATTTCGTTTCTTATTTCTTCAATATTGATGCAGTCTTTTGCTTCTTTCATTATTTCTCCTTTATTCTCTCCTGGATGTATTTTGTAATCCGGCAAGTTGTCATTTTTCAATCGGCACAAATTTATTCAATCAGTTTTTTCAATTTATCAAGTCCTATTTGGTAAATATTGCAGCAGCCGTTTTACTTTGTCATATAATATTTCTGCAAAACAAAAAAAGCTTTTTTCTTAATTCCTCTTTCCGAAATCAAGCCTTTCCGGTTCCATCCATCCTGAACATCAGGCAATTGTCTTAAAGGCGACATAAAATCTGCGAGAATCCAAGGTGTCATTCCTGCCAAGCCGTCAATTTTATCAAACATCGCAATATTTTCGCGATATAGATATTCCTGATAATCTTCGCTCCAGCGGGTAAGACTGTCGGCATAAAAACCCTGCAAAGCGCCCCCGCCGAATTCACTGACAATTATTGGTTTGTCAATCTTCGAGCGGAATGTTTTCTTTCTGCATTCGGAAGGCAAGCCGCCGTACCATCCAAGATATTCATTAAAACTGATGATATCGAGATGCTGCATAATGGGGTCGTTAATTGTATATTCATCATCCGGGTGACCATCAACAGCTTGATCTTTTTTGCAGGCTGCTGTAAGTAAACGCGTCTGATCAATCGATTTGATGTGTTCGGCAATTGAAGTTAAAAATGCGTTGCGGGCATCATTCGGTGCGGTTTCGTTGGCAATTGACCAAATTATGGAACTTGCTCTGTTAAAGTCGCGATTAATCAATTCTGTAAATTGCTTTTTTGCTTTGTTCAAAACTTCCGGATCATCCCAATTTATTCCCCAATACAAGGGCAATTCCTCCCAAAGCATAATTCCTAACTTATCTGCCAGCCGTACAATGTTTTCCTGATGGGGATAATGAGCCAGCCGTACAAAATTGCAGCCGAGTTCCTTTGCCCAGCCTAATACCAATTTTGCGTCGTCAACCGAATTAGCGCGGTCTTTCCGGACAGGATTTTCATCGTGTAACGAAATGCCTTTGAGAAACACGGGTTTTCCATTTAAAAGGATTTGCTTTTCTTTAGTTTCAATTGTCCTGAAACCTATCAAATCATTTATTGTATCGTTTCCGGCTTCCAAAGTAACATTGTATAATTTAGGATTTTCAGGCGACCAAAGTTCTATGTTTTTCACATCAATTGAAAAAGTGCTGCATCCGTCATTTTCAATCGTTATTTCGTAATTCACTTTTAATTCCGGTATAAGTATCCGGGCTTTTGGGGGGAAGGTAGTTCCAGAAAGCTGCAATTTACCTTCAATACGTTTGGATTCTAAATTCAGCGAGGTTTTATCGAGCGACAAAAAGTAATTACTTATAAAAGTTTCAGGTTCTTCAATCAGCAAAACATCGCGGGTAATTCCGCCATGATTAAACCAATCGGTTACTTTCGCGGGAATAGAATTGCTTTCGCGCGAATTATTTACGCCGATAATAAGTGAGTTGTCCTTTTCTTTTAGCAAACGGGTTACTTCAAAGCAAAAAGGAGTAAAACCGCCTTCGTGTTTCCCAAGTATTTCACCATTTAAAGTGACAGTAGAAAGATAATTTGCCGCGCCCACATAAACGAAGTAGCGTTTATTTTTCGAAGGATCAATTTTATTAAATACCTTCTGAAACCAAATCGATCCTTCAAAATATTGCAATTCAGGTTTCTGGAAATTCCAACTTCCCGGAATCCACAAAGTTTGCGCCTTTTCAAAGCTGTATTCTACCCTGTCGGATTTGTCCTTGGGAATAACATTTTTATAAATTGGCATAAACCCGATTTGTCCGGTTGAATACGGGTCTAAAACATATTTCCATTTACCGTTTAAACTCGCGGCTTTCCGGTTCTGCACATTTGATATAAAAATATCCTGCCCGTTAATCAAGACAAAAAACGAGAGGAATAATAATAATGTAATCTTTTTATGTGTAGTCATAGTGTTAGCTTTATTTGGTTAACGGATGGTATCTTATTTAATGATCAACTAATATCTGTAAGTCTTATTATTTTTTCGTCATTAAATTCAAATATTGATTTCCCGTTTAGTTTTATTTCACCGCCTTTTTTCATTCCATTCGGAAAATCAATTGCCAAAATACCAAAATATTCTATCTCGATTTCACATTTTGTCGCGGGCCAAAAATATTCCCCATGGGGTCCAGAAGTATTCCCCACCCCAAAAA
>JAAYAN010000014.1 GCA_012719345.1 Ignavibacteria bacterium
ACAAAGGCAAAGGTCTATTCACTCAGAGCCGAATGCTTTAAACCCAATTTCCCCCTGGGGTTAGGGGTAAAACGTGCGGAGCACACCTTTAAAGCGATTTTTTTTGAGTGTTTGATATTTCGTGTGAAGGAAATATTATGAGGTATGATTTAAATCTAAATTCTTTTTAATCGTTTTTACTATTGAAGGAAGATTCTCAATTCAGGTAGGTTTTTAAAATACTTTCAGGTTGGCAGGAATTTCAATCTGGCGATGACGTTTGCGTACCGGAAAAGATTTCACGATAGTGAAATGTTTCCGTTGAAGCGGAACGCAGTGGAGCGGAAAAAGGTAAAGCAAGCAGGAATCACGCAGAGCGTGATTAGTTATTATTTAAAATATTGTATAACAATATTTTAACCTTTTTCCGTTTTGAAAATGTATACATTTATGTATACATATATTTATAATGTATTGATAATTAATTTTAAAATGTATACATTCGTGTCTACATTTTATTAATTATGGAAGAAAATACAACAATACGAGTAGAGAAGGTAGATAAAGATTTACTCGATACTTTAAGGAAAAGAGACGGTATTTCGTCAAATATAAAGTACTTTAAAGCAATGGTAGAATTTTTTAATTCTACTGGATTGAATCCTTCCGAAAAAGTAAAATCTACGTCTGGGGAATTAAAGAAGCTTCGTGATGTAGTTGTTTCATTTACCCGTACACAAGAAGAAAAGAAGCTTGACCCGATAATGAAAACACTCGATGAGCTTACGAATACCTTACTTAATTTTCTTAAATCAGAAGCTCTACGTAAGCAAGATTTTATAAAATATATGGATAGTCTAAATTTAAGTAATTCTGGTGGAGCCAACATTGTGAATAATCAGAGAGCAAAAGAACTATTCAACGAATTTATTTCGAAGATGAATTCTAAAATGAGTGGTTATTCTGTAGATAAGAAAACCGTACAACATTACAAGAACCAGTTTGAATCTTTATAATATTCTATGTACGTAAAAGTCCACGGAACAAAGGATTATGTTAAGGGGAATTCCCAGGGGTGTAAAGACCTGGTAGATTATCTTAATAAGGAAAACGAAGGTAAAGAGTTGTTAGACCGTGAATTTTTCTTTAATCAGCACCAGGAACATATAACCGACACGAAAGTAATTGATGTAATTGATAATAATCACAAAGGCTTAAAGAAGGCTGATGCCAAGTTTTATATGATAAGCGTTAACCCTTCCGAACGGGAATTAAAATATATGGCAGAATTGGCTACCGGAAGGAAGATTGAACACATTAGCCAGATGACCAAAGTTGAGTTGGAGCGATATAATTCCCTTTTTAAAGATTATGTTAACAAGGTTATGGACGAGTATGCTAATTCCTTTAACCGTGGAATTACAAAAGACAACCTGCATTATTTCGCCAAAATTGAACAACAGCGAAAATATAAAGGCTTTGAGCGTGAAGTAAAAGAGAATCTTGTAAAAAGTGGAGATTTGAAACCTGGTTTACAAACCCATGCACATGTTGTTGTGTCTCGTATGGATGTGGAACAGAAAATAAGTTTAAGCCCACATTCCAAATCAAGAGGACACAGTAAAAACCACAAATTAAACGGCAAGAGCGTTCAACAAGGTTTTGATAATGTTGCTTTCAAGGTAAACTCTGAAAAAGTATTTGATAAAACCTTTGGTTATAGTAGACAAATCCAAGAAAAGGCTGCGTACAGGATGTTACAGAACAATGCTTACAAGGTTCTTGGATTCAGGAAGGATGTTAATATGGGGAAGGCAATTATCAATCAAAGAGCTTTGGAGTTTTTTACAAGGCAATTGGGTGAAAAAACTGTTAGTGCCTTAATGAATGCCAATCCTTACTTAAAGGCTGCCTATAAAGCTGTGAGACTAGCTAAACAGGGTATTGATATAATTCTGAAAATATAATTAAATCAAATGAATATAATTGAAACAATCTTAAAGGCTGATGTTGAAACTAAGGTATTCATCTTACTTTCATTGGTGTTTTTAATATTTGTACAGTACAAATTATTTAAAATCCGTCTAAAGAAGCTCCGAAATTTTCTTATTTTTTTATTGCACGTAGCTTTTGGAGCTTTATTATACTTTGTCTCAAAGTATCATTTCTTGGTCCATATTTCGGTCTATGTGCTGCCATCACTTATTATTGCTGGTTTGATTCATTTTATAGGTACAATCAATTTTAAAGCAAAAAAACAGCAAACGTATAAATTTTATTTTCGGACAGTAAGAGGTACAAAAGTTATTATTACTAACATTTTCCGTCATATTGCTTTAATTGGTGGTGCTGGTTCTGGTAAGACAAGAGGCTTTATAAAGTGGCTTATTATGCAGATGGCTAAATACAATTTCAGTGGTCTGATTCACGACTATAAGAAATTTGATTTGGCAAAGACAGCCTATACTCATTACCTTGATTCAAACGTCCAGTTTAAGGGAATAAATTTTTTTAGTTTAAGACATTCTTTTCAGTTTAATCCAATATCATTAAAAGCAATCCCTGCTCCTGCATACGCCAATGAAGTTGCCCATACGTTTATAGTAAACTTATCCAAAATGACTAAGACTACAGACCCTTACTTTGTTGAAGCGGCTGAGTCTTTACTGGCTGCCGTAATATGGAAATTCAGGGAAGATATTCCAAATAAATGCTATTTCCCTTATGTAGCAACGTATTTAATGCTCGCAACAACTGAGCAGGTAAATGACTTCTTAAGTACTAATATGCAAGCTGAATTATTAGCATCTCCTTATAGAAAAATAATTGCTAATGAGAAAGGGGCAAGCTCTATAGAATCAACACTTGCAAATGCTCTTAGAAAAGTAGCTTTACCTGAAATATTTTGGGTTCTTTCCGGTGATGATATTGACCCGGAGTTGAACAACCCCGAATCGCCAGTATTGCTTTGCATTACCAATACTATGAAGCTTGAAGCTACTTATGCGCCCATTATAGCAATGATTATTGACGTTTGTTCCAAGTCAATGAGTGAGCCTAACAAAAACCCATCCGGTGTAATTGTAGAAGAAGGCTCAGTTATTTATTTACCCAGTTTGGCAAAAATGGCAGCCACCCTAAGAGAGTATCTTACCTTTGTTCTGTTTTGTATACAAGATATAACACAAGGCGAGCTTCTCTATGAACGATTGGGAATAAAATCTTTATTGGGAAACTTAGGTACGCATATTTACGGCCGTGTTATGGATATGGAAACAGCAGAAAAATATGCTAAAATGTACGGACGTTTTTTTAAGCGATTTACCAGCCGAACGAGAAATAGTTCGAGTCTTGGAGCTAAAAGTTATACTGAAAGTGAGAGACAAGTTTATGTGAAGGAACCGGAAGAATTTTTGCAATTGGAACCTTTTCATTTCTTTGGATTGGTAGCAGAAGGTAATGTAAAAAAGTTTGATGAAACCTTTTTAATGTACGATGAAGAAGAGTTTGATATACCTGAAGTAAAAGATGTAACTCCACAAATGGTAAAAGCAAATTTTGAAAAGGTTTACAATGAAATTAAGATGATGTTATAAATAGCTTATAAATAAGCAATTAAATATTTTCTTAAAATAATTCGTAAATTTTTTATTATAAAAGTTCTACTATATAGTAGAACTTATTATATTTGTACCCATACTTAAACTTAACCGATTCTTATGCGAATTTTTACATTGTTTGTTCTTCTCTCGTTTCTTACAGTGACGATTCAGGCGCAATCTATAAGAAAATCAGGTTCTAAATATGTGAGCATAACCGCCTCGCAATTAAAATATGGGAATGATTTTGGGCTTCAATATGAGCAGTATTTTTCAAAAGGTTTTTCTTACTTCTTAAAAACTGTTTATGAAAAATCAACGGTTGAACTTACATCTTATAATACATACAGATTAGACGTTGGCTCATATAAGAGCATTAGTTCATCTTTGGATGACCTTTATTTGAATATTGGTATTGCAGGTTATCTTGGCCAGCAATTTATAACAAATGAATATTATCCACAGGAAGAAAATTTCGTTTATGGAATCTATTTGAATCCTAAAATCGAGTATTTTATTATAGACAACCTCTCCCTGGCTCTTGGATTATCCACATATTTTGATTTTAACAGCGATTTCAGAAATAAACATTATTCATATAGCTTAACCTTATCTTATCAACTATAAAATGTATTGTCATGAAAAAAATTTTCGTCCTTAATGCGTTATTAATTATTACGTCCTGCTTTGCTTTTGCAAGCGATTATTATTTTGACGTTGCAAATCAATTGTGCTTAGACAACCCATCTACAATGGTAAGTGAAGAACCAGGTTTCGTAGATTGGCGTAAAATTGAAGTCATTGACCTTTCAGGAAATATTATCGCAGAAGGTAGTAGTACATTCGATTTAGATTATTCCGACGTAAATAGTCCTGTTATCACTAACAAAGGACTAGAAGGACAATATAATGTTAGAAGGACAATACGTTATTGTAATAGGCGTGCTTTAGGCGTCTGTGTGGATTGGAATGTTATTACGGATGAAGAACTGGTTACTTTTTATGCAAACCTTTCAGAATCGGAGATTATTACTGATTTATCCAATGTATGTGCTGACGCTGTAACCACCGTTGAAGTTAATATTGACCCCGATGCTGATTTAAGTTATTGCTATTTTACATATCAGTATTTAAATAGTGCCGGCCTATTTACACGTAACAAGCAAATTACTAGACATGGAAGGAATGTATTTGAAATTGATTGGGACGAACCAGGTTCCAGTTGGGATGATAACTATTCAGGTTCGATAAGGATTGAATTAAAATGTATGTCCTCTTTGTGTGGACTTATAACCAATGAAGTTGATATTATTACATGTACAGGTGTTTTGAGTGCGCCACCCGTACCGATGGGCTCAAGTTCAGTTTGCCAGGATGCTTCTGTTACTTATAACATAAACCCTATTAGCGGGGCAACACAATATGATTGGGAGTTGTCTCCGACAACAGCAGGAACACTTTCGGAATCTGGGACGAATGCTACAGTAAATTTTTCACCTACATTTTATGGTTCGGCACAGGTAAGGGTAAGGGCAAGAAATTGTGGTTGGAGTAATTTTTCATCATGGAAAAATATTACTGTTACTCAATTACCAGCACAAGCAACAACACCAAGCGGACAAACAGTTGTTTGCCAGGGTTCACAAAACGTTGCTTATACAACAAGCGCAACAAGAGCATCGAGCTATACATTTTCAATTAGTCCATCAACAGCAGCTTCAATAACTGTTTCTGGCAGTACTGCATACCTTGATTTTTCAAGTAGCTTTACAGGAAATGCTACCTTATATGCCACAGGTGTTAATTGTGGTAGTGGCCCGGTATCATCGGGAAGAACAATAACAGTAAATCCACTTCCAGGAACAGCAGGAACACCCACAGGAAATAATTCTGTTTGTAAGGGTGCAGCAGGTGTTAGTTATTCAACAACAGGGGCTTCAAATGCATCATCTTATACTTGGCAATTATCCCCTTCAACTGCCGGAACAGTTTCAGGAACCGGAACAACCGGAACAGTCACATTTGCATCGAGTTTTTCAGGAGCAGCAACACTCAGGGTCAGGGGTGAATCTTGCGGTTCAGGTAATTGGTCTAGTCCATTGACAATTAATGTGGCTAATGATTTGGGAACACCTGTAACACCTTCGGGAACTGTTGAACTTTGTCAGAATCCGGCCAATACAACTTATACAATATCTTCTTTGCCAAACGCAAGTTCTTATGTTTGGGAGCTTTCACCTACTGATGCAGGTTTAATATCTGGAACAAGTACATCGGGTACAGTAGATTGGAGTTCATCGTATAATGGTACTGCAACCGTCCGTGTAAGGGGTGTTAATGGTTGCGGTTCAAGCGCATGGTCAAATAATTTATCTATAAATATTGCACCATTACCAGGAACTTGCGCTCAACCTACCGGGACATCAAGCCGTTGTCAAGGTTCAGGAACTTCAAACTATACTGTAGGCAGTGCAGACAATGCAACAAGTTACCAGTGGGAATTATCGCCTGCAGGTGCAGGTTCTGTAGCAGGGTCAACAACAACCGGAACAGTTACATGGAATGCAAGTTATACAGGTACAGCAACCGTCCGTGTGAGAGGTGTTAATGATTGTGGTAATGGTGCTTGGTCAAGTACTCACCAGATTACAGTAAATCCATTGCCTGGAAAGGCGGCTACTCCTATTGGAACAAATTTCACTTGTCAAGGCTCAATAGGTCTTAGTTATTCAACTGCCGGAGCCGATTTTGCAACTGGTTTTGCATGGGAAATATCACCTGTTACGGCTGGTATGCTTATTCAGAATGGCACACTTGCGACATTAAACCTTGATGAAGATTTTACAGGAACAGTTTCTATCAGGGTCAGGGGTGTAAGTTGCGGGGCTGGTGCGTGGTCGGATAATTTAAGCTTAACTGTTGCATCTTCTATTGACAGCGCAAGCACACCCACAGGTGAAGTGGAACTTTGCCAAGATGCAGCCAATACAACTTATACAGTTTCTGCTATTGCTAATGCCCAAACCTACGAATGGAATTTGTCCCCGTCAAGCGCAGGTTTAATATCAGGAACAAGTACAACTGCAACAGTTAATTGGAGTTCTACATTTAATGGAAATGCTTCTATTTCTGTAAGAGGAAGAAATACTTGCGGAACAAGCAACTGGTCAGTTCCATTGGTTGTTACTTTAGACCCATTGCCTGGGGCTTGTCCTGTACCAACAGGTTCTACTTCTATTTGTCAGGGAACAACTTCTGTTTCTTATTCTCACACTGGTTCTTTAAATTCTGATAGTTATATCTGGGAACTTTCTCCTTCAAATGCAGGAACTATTTCAGGAAGTGGTACAACTGCAACAGCTAACTTCAATTCAAGTTTTACAGGAACGGCAACCATCCGTGTGAGAGGTGTTAATGGTTGTGGTAATGGAGCTTGGTCGGATAATCTACAAGTTTTGATTAATCCATTACCAGGGAAAGCATCCGTACCGATAGGCACAAGTTCATTATGTCAGGGAACAACGGGCGTAGCTTATAATACTTTGGGCGCAACATTTGCTTCAAGTTACGATTGGGATATTTCACCTTCAACGGCTGGAACATTAGTAGAAAATGGTACAAGTGTTACAGTAAATTTTGCTGAGAATTTTACCGGGCAAGCTATTTTAAAGGTTCGTGGTTTAAGTTGCGGGGCTGGTCCGTGGTCGGATAATTTTACTATTAATGTCATTCCAAGCCTTGACCAACCATCATTACCGATTGGTGATGTTGAAATTTGTCAAAATGCACCAAATACAACTTATACAACATTGAAGGTTAACGCTGCAACTTCCTATGATTGGTCAATTTTGCCTGTAAGTGCTGGTATTATAATAAACTATGGGGATTCTTGTGCTGTCAATTGGAGTTCTTCTTTTACTGGCGATTTAACATTGAATGTGAGGGCGTATAATACTTGTGGTTACAGCGAGTGGTCAGACGAATTAAATATTAATGTTTCACCGCTTCCGGGGAAAAGTTCAATGCCTACGGGTCCTTCTTATTTGTGTCAGGGTGGAGAAGTTCAATTACATGTTGATTCAATTCAGAATGCAACACGTTATAAGTGGGATATTTTACCATTAAACGCATTTAATTTTGCCAGTGATTCAACCCAAAACAATGTTTCTATTTCGATAAGTGATAGCTATTCTGGTAGAATTTATTACAAAGTATATGGTGAAAATTTATGCGGACTTGGTGAAGTATCTCAAAATATATTTCTGGATGTTCTTGAATCTCCTGATGTGCCACAACTAACAGTTGATTCAGTTAATTGCTATGGTGAAGATGTAAGTCTTTTTGTTACAAACAACTTTGGCAATTTTACAACAAAATGGTATGATTCACAGGAAAAACTTTTAGGTTCAGGTGATAACATTAACTTCTCAATAGATGATAATACAGGCTTTGTTTACGTCCAGTATAATAGTACAAATGGATGTAGTTCTCCATTAACAAAGGTCTCAATGAATGTTCCACCAAAGGTTATTGCTAATTTCAGTGCACCTATTACAAGTATAAAAAATGGTGAAGCAATAACATTTGTCAATGAAAGTAGTTCCAATGCTTCTACTTATTCATGGGATTTTGGGGACGGATTGACAAGTAAGCTAAAATCACCTGTACATAGTTATTTTAACAATGGGAAGTATGATGTAAGGCTCACTGCCTATGATAAATACAATTGTTTTAGTTCTATGCTGAAAGAGGATTTGATTAGTGTTTCGGAAACAGGTGTATTATCAGTTAGTAACATCAAAATATTAGGTATTGACATATATCCTAACCCTTCTGATGGTCTAATAAATATCAATACCGAGAAATACGATTTGGATAATGAAATTGATATTAAAATTTATAATAGCTTAGGTCAATTTGTACTCCAACAAACGCTTAATACAGGTTCTGTACAGTCAATTGATTTATCGGATAGTAAACCAGGTTTGTACATCCTACAAATTACTGTAAACGACTTTACAAACTCTAAGAAAATTATTATTGAATAGGGTGTTATGAAGAATTATTTGTTTTTAATATCAATTTTCTTGCTGTTTTCCTGTGATGATTCAGTGGACATCCACATGGAAAACAATACGGAACCTGAAATTAAGATACGTAGATACGGGTCAAATCATGAATTTAAGACTTCTATATCTGATTCATTCAGGATTAGTTCCGATGCATATATTTTTGAATGTCAGATACTCGATGAAGTTGATTACAAAGACTTGGCTTATGATTACACTTTCAGCTTTGGAAGTGGAAATTTTGAGTTTATCAAAGACAATCAACTCGCATTTACACCTGATTATACAGGTGTAAATGTATTCAATATCAAAGTTACCGATGTATATGGTGCTGAATCTTTTGCAAACGCATCTATTTTTGTCTTTGATAATTTACCACCAGTTGCAAAGCTCTCAATAACTGAAAAAGAAAATTATTATGAGTTTGATGCTTCTGAAAGCTTTGACCCGGACAAAAATTATGGCGGTTATATTATTCAATACAAACTTACGATAAATGGCACGCAGCCCATTTATCGTAAAGAGCCTATAATCAATTTTCAAGGTTTATTTATTGATAACCCAACAGTTGTAAAATTGGCTGTTCAGGATAATGATTCAGCCTGGTCGGAAGAAATTAATCAAATATTATATCCTTAAATTTTAAAATTATGAATAAACGGTATTATTTAACTCTTTTACTTTTAGTTGGCTATTTGCAAAACACATTTTGCTATTCAGTAAGTGAATTTGCACAACAGCTTAAAACTTTCAATTCAAGTTATATTTTGCCCCTTTTGGGAGCAGGTATAGGTATTTATGCCCTTGTGAGTGGTATTATGAGAATCGGAAAAATCAGAAAAGGCGGGGAAGAACAAACCGATGCAATTATGAACTGGTTAGGTTCTCTTATATGGCCAGTTGTGGTAGTTGTTATTGGTGAGGGTGTAGTTTTAGCGTTTTCAGCAATCTTCGGTTAATGAAAGAGTTTGAACACGATAAAACAAAGGACATAATACCACGAATATTAGGGGGACTATCAATACCTGTGGGAGTTTTGATAATCTTCTTATGGATTTTGTCAATCCCCCTGATATTTATACCTCAGTTTAATCCGTGGAAAATTCTTTATTCTGCTTTGTTTGACGCTACGGTTTACACGGTGGCAGCGTTTGTTGACGTTTCAAACAATGGAATTCATAATGTAATAAAGATGTTGTTTTCCAAGAATATTGAGGCTGTTAAGATTAAACATTCCAAATTTTTAATGAAATCAGATGATTCTAAGTGAAAAGGATATAAATCCTATATATGATATTGATAACAATATGGTTTTGGGCAATAATGGAGATATTTCATTTTTGTTTGCTTTGGGGTTGCCTGAGAAGTATAGCTTGGGAGAAAAGGATTTTGACCAGATTCATTTAGACAGGTTTCGTTTTTATTCTATGTTGCCTTCCAACAGTGTAGTTCATAACCAACATATTTACCTTAGCCGAAAATTTGAAGGGCTTAAACAAAACTCAACCTTTCTTCAAAAAGCTACCAATAAATATTTTACTGGCCGTGAATACAATCTACACTTGCCCCTTACCTATATTACCCTGACAAATTTTAAGAGCCTTAAGCGAAATTATTTAAATGCAGGGCTGTTTAACTCCGGGGTAATTAAACATGATTTAAACCGTATTGAAAAATTTTCCCGTACTGTTGAAAGAGCTACCACATACATGAATAATAGTGGTTACATTAGTTACGAACCTTTGGAAGAATCTTTCATCAATAATCTTATATTAAATTACTTAACTGGTTTTAATGGTCAACGTTTGACAGATATTGAATTTAGGCCTGTATTTAAGATTGGGGACAATTATTTCAAGCAATATGCTGTCATTAATACAGATAATCTTCCTAATAAGTTTGTAAACATTATTGAAGATAGGAATTACAGTTCTCCTGACCATCCTTTTTATAAAAGCTTCTTTGAACTAATCGGGTTAGAATTTGACTGTAATCATATTGTAAACCAATATGTATATCTTGACGACCATAAAGAACATTTAAAAGAACTTGAAGACAGGGCAGACAAACTTGAACAGTTTTCTAAATTCGGTCGGGAGAATAAAACAGGGGCAAAGGAAATTGAAGAGTATATTGACCAGATATACAAGGACAGCTCTACACATTTAATGCGTTCACATATTAATGTCCTTGTATGGTCTGACAACCTTAATGAACTAAAATTTATTGATAATAATCTTGTTTCTGCTTTAAAGCAGTTGGATATTACGCCCTATTATCCTACAAAAAACGACCACATTTATTATTTTATTTCCAGTATTCCTACGAATGCCGGAAGATTACCTCGTCAGGAAACATTCAACATTGATTTGAAAAAATCAATTTGTTTTGATATTACCGAAACAAATTATCACAGTGATGAACAAGGGATTGTGCTTAATGACAGGTTAACCAATCTTCCAATCATTAAGGATGATTGGGACGAACCCTACAAAACGAAACAAATTACATCCAGGAATGCTTTATTGATTTGCGAAACCGGAGGCGGTAAAACATATCTTCTTTTAAGCCTTTCCCGTCAATACATTGAGAATGGGGATAAAATTGTTCTTATTGATTTGGGGGGTGCATTTGAAATACTTTCCCTTTTATACCCAGATAAGGTTGCTTATATCCGGTACAAGGAAGGAGAACCGCTCGGATTAAATCCTTTTCATATCGATTCGGCCGAAGAACTTACTTCAAGTAAAATCGCTTCACTGGCTGATTTCGTTTCTGTATTATGGTTACAGGGCGAAGAATTATCAAAGCACCAAAGAGTTTCCCTGCATAAATTGATTGTAGATTACTATGAGAATTTTTCAGGACCTTATAATTTTCCTACATTTTACAATTACGTAAAGAAAACTCCGAACATTCTTGAAAAACTTGAAATTCCTAATGAACCCGATTTTTTTGACTTTAAGTCTTTTATTCATGTTTGTAGTGAGTTTACCACAGGTATATTCAAGTATTTTTTCAATGAGAACAACAAAGCTTCTAATGTACATGAAAAACAGGTAGTTGTTTTTCAGCTTGATTCCATAAAAAAGAATAGTTCTCTTTTGCCAATTGCATTTATGGCAATTCGTGATGTAATAGATAACAACTTATTTACTACAACTAATTCCCGTGTTCGGGTTTTTTGGGAAGAAGCTGCAGAGCATTTGAAAGATGAAAGTATGCTCAGGACGATAGAATTTTATTTTCAAACTATACGTAAGTGGGAAGGGCAAATGTTATTGGTATTACAGACTATTGATAATATTCCAGATAATAAAAGTGGTAAAGCTATCATCAATAACTTTCATATTCTTTATATTCTTCATAAGAAGAATAACATTTATGATTCTGAAATTTCCCGATTAAACTTATCTGAACATATAAAGTACCAGCTACTTTCTTTACGTTCCAATTTTACCACTCCTACCAAGCGTTACACAGAGTTCCTGTTTAAACTTGGGACAAAAGCCAATGTAATGCGATTGGAAACACCCCCGGAAGCTGATTTTGTCTTTGTATCCGAAAAAGACGATAAAGTCCCTGTTTTGGCAGAATATGAACGTACTGGCGATATTGAAGTTGCCATTAATAACCTCGTAAAACAAAAAGGATTATGAAAAAAATCTACTTTATAATTTTTGTATCACTTCTTTGCAAATTGTCTAATGCTCAATTTGTGGTGGAAGATCCTTCCCTTATTGCCCTAATGACCCAACTGAATGCGCAGGTTACTACAAACCAGTTAACAAATCAGGTAGAATTTGTCGAACAGACAACTACACTTGCGAAAACCCTTGAACACATGAAAGAGGTTAAAAAAAAGCTGCAGCAGGTTAACTCTCTTTTAAATGAAGCCATCTATTATAAAGATTTGGTTAAAACTCAACTCCGAATCGTTAAATATCAAATGGATTACATTGAAAATATTAAAGCGGATAAGAAAGTTACAGTCAAAGAACTTGCCACGGTTTCTGAGATTTTTACGAGTATGCTTTCTAGGACACAAAGTTTATTGTCTTTTGCAACCGACCTTTTAACCGATTCTAAATATGAAATGAGCGATTCGGACAGGCTTGGTCAGCTTAAAAAAATAAGTGAGGAAATGACAGGCATTTTCAACGAATTAAACATGACAATAAACAGTTTCAATTACGTGCGCAAACAAAAGGATTTGGTAGACATCTTAGAAAATTGGTAATATGATTGATGTTGAATTTACAAGAGAAATTTACGAAAAGGCGGCCAGCAACGACCTTATTAAAAATTTAAACCTGGTTGCCCAAAGTGCAGTCGGTATAGTTATTATGGTTACTCTTTTAGCCAAGATACTGACTAAAAGAGTTGGAACCCATGAACAGGACGCTTTAAAACCTTCTGATTTTGTCAGACCTGTTTTATTAATGGGTTTGGTCTTTACCTATACATACTTTTTAGATTTTTTGGATTTTATTACAGTTGGTTTAGAAAAGTTTATTCATTCAAACACTCCCAGTGATACGGGTTACGATAAAATTGTATTTGGTGATTTTGCAAATGCAAAAGAAGCAACAGAGGATTTGGGCGTATTTGATTCAATTGCCTATTACTTAAAGCTTATCTACAATAAGCTTACCCATCCTGGTATATGGATAATGGAAGATTTTAGGCTTATTTTTTACGGGATAGATAAAATTATTTATGGAGTTGCTTTGCTTTCACGGGCTTTTAAACTCTATCTTTTACGTTTGACAGGTTCTTTTGCTATCCTGGCATCCATGTATCACAGATACGAAGGCTTTACAGCCAATTGGGTTAAATGGTATGTGCTTAATTATGTTTGGGTAGCACTATTATTCGCAATCAACTATTTCTGTGAAATTGCTTTCTGGTCTATTAAAGAAGTCAAATTACAAGGCGGGGCAGATTCTTATGGGTTTATCTCCACGCTTTCATATATCGCTATACTTTTTGTAAAGATTAAACTTTACAAACGTTCTTTTGATTGGTTAAAAGGTTTATTCTCAAACGGCTAAAATAAATGGATAAATTTTTAAAGACATATAAGGAAATTCAGGTTGCTTCACGTTCGAAGTCAATTAAGGTTTTTAGTATGACCATTATTGTGGTGACCCTGATAGTTTCTTTTTCTATTGCTTCTGTCAGAATGTTTTCTTTGGCTCAAAAAAACACCCAGATACTTGAACATGATGGACGGGTCAGGGCGCATAGTTATATAAATCCCGATTCTGCGAACATCATAAAATGCCAGGCATTTATGGAGGAATTTTCAGAGCATTTTTTTGAATTTTCACCGGAAGCAAAAGACATTGAAAAGAAACTCACTTATGCTTTGGAACTTGGGGATAACACTCTTAAGACTGCTTATCAGTGGTTCCTATCCAAAAACTGGTATTCTGATATAATAGGCAATAATCTTAAACAGACTATAAAAATTACAAAGAACCATCCTGTTTTACAGGATAATTATTTTAAGGTTTATTTTGAAGGTATTGTTACCCTTCGAGAGCTTGGCGGTTCTGGTGAAATGATACATTATAACCTGAAAGTCACTTGTTTTGCTGTACCACATAAACCAAGTTACCCTCAATTTAAACAAGGTCTGTTTATTGAAAATTTTAGGTTTGATATTAAAGAAATGGATTAGTTATGAAAGGGAATGTAGTTTTATACGCTTTTTTTGGATTTATGGCTTTAATTGCTGGAGGTGTAATCTTTGCAATTGTTAAGTTCGGTTCAAATACCTCAAAAGAAGATGAATTTTCCTCTATTGATATAGCTGATGAGAGGCAAATGGTAAGCACCAAATTTGAGGCCTATAACGCCCAATTTCAAGATAGTATTGTTTCCGTTCGTGATGAGAACGTAAAGATTAATCTTAAGAGACTTTGGGGGGGGAAGGTCGAATCTGACCAGGATAGTTCAAAAGAATTGAGTGAATTGTTTAATGAAGTATTGAACGAAAACCCTCAAACTAATATCAGCAATACGAGCCAATCATCCAAGACCAATAGTGTACAGGCCAATTATACCCCACCCAAAACAACATCAAATTCAAATAAACCTAAATCGGTTCAGCCTATTGAAAATACAAAAGAAAAGGAAGATGAAAAGCTTTCTTTTGAGGAAAGATATCCTCAAAAGGATGGTTTTAATTCTTTCTCAAACAGCAATAATGTAAATTCTGCTAACAACGAGGTTATTAAAGCGGTAGTTCATTCCAAGCAAAAGGTACTGAACAATACACCTGTTAAGTTTCGAATTACCCAGGACGTAATGATTAATGGTACTTTGATTCCAGAAGGGACTTTTATCTCAGGAAAAGCTTCCCTTTTTAATGACAGGGTTAAAGTTGATTTTAAAAGTATTGTACTCGATGGAAAGATGGTACCTTTTGAATATTCTGCATATGACCCCGATGGATGGGAAGGCATTCTTGTTCCCGGTCTTGTTGTCAATGAGGCAGCAAAAGACCTTATTAATCAAACAACGTCAAATACAAGCGCACGTATTACAGTCCCTATCGTTGGCAGTGTTGCCCTTAATACTGCTCAAAAAGAAAACAATAAGGCTACAGCTACGCTTGCGCAAGATTATCCTGTATTTTTAAAAACTAAGTAATTATGAAGCTCGTTTTATCGCTTATATTCGGTTTTCTTTTCTCATTGGCCAATGCTCAGATTCGTATTCCTGTCAGTTATTTCAAAAATGTTAACCTCATTTTTGATAATACCATTGTGAAAGGTGATGTTTCTTCATCAAACATATTTGTTTCCCAGGATGCCAATATTTTAAAAGTTGGTGCTTCCAAACCTTTTAATGATGAAACCAGTATCACTGTTTTAACCGATGATAATGTTTTCTTTACGTTTCTTATCACCTATAATGAATCGCTTACCCAGCTAACTTATTTGATAGATGATTCTTTAGGTATAAAAATTCCTTACACAAAGACTAACGCTGATGATGTTGTTGAAACCCATTCCGGTGATATTGATGCCAAGCGCTTAGACAAATTATGTGAACTTGTTTATTCGGCCGAACCTCTTTTTAAGGAAATTGGTTATTCATATAAGAAAATTTCCGTTGAACTTGCCGGGATTTGGGTCAACAATGATTTATTGTTTTTTAAGCTTCTTATGTCAAACAATTCCAATATTTCTTATGATATATCAAGTACCAATCTGTACATTAAAGAACGTACAAGGCTTAAAAAGAGCAGTACCCAACCTATTGAAAGAAACCCGGTTTCCAATTATGGAAACCCATCTATTCCACCCAAATCTGATAACAATATTTACATTATGGTGTTTGATAAGTTTACAATTTCCCATGATAAAAAACTTTTGTTGGAAGTTGTTGAAAAAGATGGAGGTCGAAAGATTGAATTTGAAATTGTTAAAGACCTTATAATCCGGGCCCCTGTTATCAATTAATTCATTTTTACCTTATTTTTGTTTCTTATGTATGATATAATGGAAAACGAAGAATTTAAAGTACTTACATATAACCAAGCACTGGAACTCGTTACCCCAAAAATTTTAGAACTTATTGGAAACCGTAAACTTAAAGCATTTTGCAAGAAAAACGAGTTGAATTACAGGGTTGTGGTGATGATGTGTTCTGATACTAATACTCGTGAATTTCCTGATGTTTTACACCAGCTTCTTGAAATTTTTGGGTACAAAGCTGAAAGGGAGAAGGCTTTTAAGGTCTTTAATATTTATAATAAATAATTTTATGTCGCCGTTGACCAAGGGGGCTTGTCTTAGATTGGGGTAGAACCAGTATAGTAGTGTCGCCATTAAGCAGTCTCGATGTTGATTCCAGGTTTGCTTTTTGGTGACATTATTTGCTGGCCGACTAACTGAAAATTCCATGTATTGGGGACACTTTAGTTTTCTGCAGTTCATCCGGAAGTGTGTTTTTGGGGACATTAATCCTTTCCTGAAGCCAGGTTAATTTCGTTTTTTGGCGACAATAAAAAGTTGTACAATATTCTTTATGAGCTTTACTGCATAAAGCCACACTCGAAAAGAAAGCCCTATCTATTGTTCATTTAAGGTAAAAAAGGAGCTTCACAAGGTCGCTCTTTTTTCTGTTTATATTTTCCCTGAACAATAGGATAAAACTTCCTTTTCAATCCCCACACACAAGGCTAATCCCCACCCTGCCCATTAGTGGTAAAAACTGATTCTTTTCCATGCTTAGATACACATTACTTATTCACTAATCCGGGCGACCCAATCCGGGACGCTCCCGGAACGTTCCTAAGTAAAGAGTATCTTAAGCCGCACAAAAGATACTACATGCACCATTTTGAGAATGGCACATGTAGCAACTTTTCTTTGCCATCCCGCAATCAGTTTTTCTATTGTTTACCCTGAACCACCCCAAACCCCTCAAGGGGCTTTATGCCGTGGGTGTGCTACGCACCAGTTGTTGATTTTTTACTAATCTTCTTTCAAAGTCCGGTTCTATTCCGTTCGTCCCTTTTGTCCCAGATACGTAAGCCCCACCCCGAATGAGTCCCATCACAATTTCGCTGGCGCAAATCTACAACGGGCATTCCCGCCACCAAATCTTTTTTTAAAAATCTCCACCCTCATTTTATAAGGTGTGCTGCGCACCTGTTTTATTTCGGGTAGTATTTTACCACTCTTTGCGCTTTATGTTATATGATATTTTTAGTTGTAAAGCGCAAAGAGCTTAAAAAAAGTTTTGGCTCTGGTCATTCAATCCCGTTGTGTGATGTTGCTGGCGAAATTGCGAGAAACTCATTATACGGGGATGTGGCTCTTTGACGTACTGGAACAAAAGGAACAAACGAAAGGAAAGAATGCACTTTCAAATAAGGTAAAAAATATATGGCTCAAAAGCTCAAAATCTAATACCAAGGATATGTTTGAAAATCAGATAGTTAGTGTTCCACGTGGAACATAAAAAGCTGATAAACAGATATTTAAAATCATTTTTTAATCATTTAAAATCTAATTAGTATGAAATCATTAAACAAAATTCAATTAATCGGTCATTTAGGTATTGACCCCGAAGTTAAAAGTCTTGAAAATGGAAAGATTGCCCGTTTCACTTTGGCAACTGATGACAGTTACAGAGACAAACAAGGCAATAAAGTAGAACAAACCGACTGGCACAATATAGTTGCCTGGCGTGGCCTTGCTGAAATCATAGAGAAGTACACAAAAAAAGGTTCTAAAATCTATGTTGAAGGCAAATCTAAATCCCGGTCATGGGAAGATAAGGAAGGACAAAAACGCTATACCACTGAGGTAATTGCCGAAAGCTTTATTCTACTGGACAAGAAAGAAAGCGAAGATTAAATATAGGCTTATGAATGCAGAACAATTTAAGCAATGGGCTAAGTCCAGAAACATTCAGGTTTTTGATAAGCTCGAAAACTTCATGATAAACCAAAAAGTAACATACACCAACGAATACGGTGTTTCTTTTGAAGATAAAACAATAATTGGTTTTAGCTCTCCTAATTCGTATGGAGGGTGTGTTTTTCTCGATAAAGATAGTTACTGGTTTCCTGTGAAATTAAGTCAAATAAAATAAAAATAGGGTGGTGCTGGAACACCGCCCTACTTAATAAAATCAATGTTAAACATCAATTTTATAGCTATGAACAAAAATAATAAGAAATTCAGTCTTTATGAAGAAACCACAAAGCAAATAATTGAAATCCTCGAAAGCCACAAGGCAAGCGGATTTACTAACAACTGGTTTTCTACCCGTTCCGATATTTTCCCCATAAATCCCATATCAGGGACTAAGTACAGGGGAATTAATATTTTTTATCTGTGCTTTATTGCGGAAATGAAAGGGTACAGCCAAAACCGATGGGCAACATGGAACCAGATAATTGAACAAGGGGGAAATGTTAAAGAGAATGAAGCTAAAAACTATACCCGTGTTACTTATTTCTCCTTTGTCTATAAAGACGAAAGGGGCAAGGATGTAACGAAACTGGTAAACGAGATTCTAAAAAAAGGCGGTGATATCCCCGAAGGTGTAAAAAGTATCCCATACGACAAGTATTATCGGGTTTATAACCTTGACCAATGTGAGAATTTGCCCGAATCGTTGTATGCAAAGCAAAATACGCTATGTTTCTCAGAGTTTGACAAAGACGAACTGGCAGAGGAATTTTTAACGCTGACAGAAGCCAAAATCAACTACGTAGAAAATCATATACCTTGTTACCGTGCTTCAACAGATGAAATTATAATGCCACTTGCACGGCAATACAAAGGTAAAGAGCATTATTATTCTGATATAATGCACGAGCTTGGCCATTGGACAGGTCACCAGTCCCGATTGAACAGGGAGAAAAATTACAACCGTAAATCAAAAGAATATGCTTTTGAAGAACTGATTGCCGAACTCTTTAGTGCTTTTGTTTGCGCTGGTCTTGGGTTTACTACTCAAATCACAAACAATGCAGCATATATTGAAAGCTGGCTTACCAACTTAAAAAGTGATGTAAAATTCGTTTACAAAGCTTCAAAAGATGCTCAAATTGCTGCCGAATTTGCACAAAACAGGGTAGAGGCAAGATATACTGTAAACGCCCTTAAAGAGGCTAAAAAGAATAAATAATGTAAAAGAGGGGGAAACCCCTCTTTTTCTCTAAATCAAATGATATGGCAGAGATTAAACTATATACCAATTCATATTTATTAGGTCTTAATGGCGGGGATTTAAATAAATATAGGTTCAGGACAACGCCAGAGGGACAGCCGAAACTTAACGAAGTAGTAAAAAGAGGTGACATAGTAATAACAAATTACGATACGGGACCTTATAAAGTGGTTAAGGTTTCGGGTCCTTACACACATCATACGGGTTTAGGTTGGGAATTTACTTTACCCGAATCTTACACAATTCTTTGTTGTAAGCCAGAGGATAAATTCCCATTGCCTAAAAACTATCAACATTACTATCTCAATGAACTTGTTTTTATTGACGGCAGGATTTTACATCTGTTTGAAAACAATTCAGACGAAGTAATGATAATTGAAAAGTCAAACAATGTCATACCTGACTTTTCAAATGCTATTCAATTGTCAATCTTTTAAATCAGGAATCATGAACAAAGAAAATAAATATCGTGTGAACTTTAATACAAATATGAACCCTTGTATTTTCCGAGATATTGACGGCAGTACGAATTTTATTGCTCAGTTTGGTATCGGTGAGAAGGAAGAAGAAATAAACGACCTGTTAAGGGCAAATGTTTGTATGAATGCGCTTAATGAAACTAGCGACAACCTTTTAGGCTTTGTAAAGCCCATTTCCAAAGCAGTTGAGACCCTTAGACAGATTAAAAACGATATTGAAATGGCAATGAGCGGAGAATGGGACTATACAAGCAGTACAGAAGGTTTTACCGCTATCATTGAATCTATTGACGAGGCTTTAAAGAATTTTAAAAACGCCTAAGACATTGAAAGATATTAAAAAGGTTCTTTTCATAGCTATTTGCCCGTTCTTTTGGTTTGGTAAGCTTTGCAAGCTTACCACGCCTGAACGGCTTACAAAATGTACCATTTTTGAACCAAAACAACTGCTTATGGTGTATTTTGTGGCGACATTGATAACAGGAGCTGAGCGACCATCACACCAGAACCGCTGCGCTTGTGTCGACATTAAATTGTTCTGCAACTAATCCGGAAGTGTGTTTTTGGGGACATTAATTTATTCCTGGAGAGAACATCGAGCTGATGAATGGCGACACAAAAACAATAAAAATTAAATTTGTAACTAAATTCTTACAGTCATGCTAAAAGAAATAAAACTTAGAGACCTTACCGAATCTGACAATAAAATGTTAGATACACTCAGGAAACTGACAGGGAAAGGTCATAACAGCCAGGCAGTTTTAAAAGCCTGTTATAGATTGCTCGAAAGAGAAAATGAAGTTGACGAACAGCGAAGGTATATTGCCGAACTTGAAGGTAAAATAAACCGTTTTGAAATGTATCTGAATGATTATTTTCGGGCTGAAAAAGGGCTTAAAGAACTTTTAAACAGGTAACAATATTTTTGTTTTACAGATACATAAGAAATTGTATTATTCTTATGTATCTTATCAATCATATTAAACATATTTACTATTTTTTAAGTTTGTCGGTAGTTGACAAAACCATGTTTTACATTTGAAAAAACTTAATATTATGGATTCAGTAATAACCAAAACAAAAAATTACGTAACTACAAATGATGATAAGTGCATTGCCCAGATAATGGCGATAGCTGAAAAAGGTGGGTTTAGAATTTATGTAGCTTGGGAATGGGAAGAACAAGCTAAACAAGGCGCTTTTGGCTTTTGTAAATCAAGAGAGCTTTATCAGGAAGTAACAAAAGAAGCTATACAGGAAACGGCTAATTATGGTTGGGATATTGGTTGTACCGGAGAAGAAATAAAAATATTTGCTAATCTATTTTAAAATATGGATAACTATACAAAACGTTTACTGGATAGGTACAAAGGTTATTTAATTATTGGCGTAATTATAGTAATTATCTCTTTGATTCTTGATTTTTTTGGAGTTATAAATATAAGTTAAATAATTATATCTCATTTACATAAGATTTCTTACTAAGTATAGTAATCTTACTAAGTATTGTATATTTAGTATAAAATAATATTTTTGTAAAACATAAAATTCATATCATATGATTACAATTGCTCTTATCAATAACAAAGGCGGGGTAGCAAAAACAACATCCACCGCAAGTATAGGTGCTTATATGTCATACATTGGCAAAAAAGTGTTAATGATTGATTCTGACCCACAGGCGAATCTTACAGCGCATTTCAATTTTAAAAAGGAGGAACAAACCATCTATACTGCTTTTAAGGATTTTAAAGAGGACCCGGAGAACGCTAAATTACCATTGCTAAAAATCAACGATTGTTTGTACCTGGTTCCAAGTGAACCGGATTTTGAAAGAATCCGGGAAAATGTTTTCAATTATGCTGAGCCTAATAGGATTTTGCAAAGACTTTTAATGCCATTTAAAGAGCATTTCGATGTTTGCCTTATAGATTTACCACCTGCCAAAGATGTGTACGCTAAAAACGCTCTATTTGCTTGTGATGGTGTATTGATACCTATACAGGCATCAAAATTTTCTCTGGACGGTGTAAACAGTCTTGTTTCATTCTTGATGAAACTAAAGAAAGAAGGCTTTCTTAATTTTGAAATCATTGGTTCTTTCCTGTCAATGTATGATGAACGAAAGTCAATTTCAACGGCAGTTAAAGACGTTGTTGCGGAGTTTTTCAAAGAAAAAATGTTCTCAACAGTAATCCGTATCAACACGGATATTGAGAAAGCCCAGGCGAACGGAGAAGATATATTTATGTTTGCCAAAAACAGCAATTCTGCTGCCGATTATGGAAAGTTAACCGAAGAACTTATGAAACGGATTAACCTTAATTAGTGATTATGAAAAAGAAATTTGGGAACCTGGGCTTGGATAGTGCTTTATCTTCTTTTGTTACCAACAGCAAAAACGAGGAAGAAACACAATTCAACCCTTTAACAGATAAAAAACCAAAGAAGAAGGATGAACAGGAGAAGGAAGAAAAGCAGGTTACTAATGATTCTAAGCCAGCAGAACCAGTAAAAGAAGTGCAAAAAGAAACTTCTAATACTGTGATTGAGAATGTTTCCGAAAAGCCTGTTAGCTTAAAGCCTAAAACAATTAAGAACGTTTCAAATTTTTTAAATACTGGAATTCCAGACGATTTTAAACCGCATTCTGCGCTTTTTTCAAGTGGCCAACTGGACGAGCTTCGTAACCTGGTTAACTTCAAGAAATGGAAGGAGACCCCAAAATTTACTATTCAAATGGCAATTTTTGAAGCAATTGAAAATTTGCTTCAAAACAGGAATCCCGTTAATGAGTTCCCAGACGACTTCATTACTTATGCCCCTGCTTTTTCTGAAACGCAATGGCAAAGGTTAGAAGAATTTGTTTCCGAGATAAGGTTCAAACAAAAAGGACAGTATGCTTTAAAATATGCCATTTATGAGGCTATTAAGATGTACTTGGACAATAACCCGATTAAATATTAAACAATCAGAATATGGACATAAAAAAGACAAATAAGAGATTCAATAATAACCAGATTGTTTTGCGAAACAAATATTTTGGGGATGCATTAAACGGATTATCTTCTTCCGGGAAATATGAGGGAGACTACGACAAACTTGTGAAAGATGCCTTTGAAATAGCTGTAAAGGCCGTTGATTATCTTTCTGAACATGAAGCAAGTCAGCTAAATATTTTTTCAAAATTGTTCAGGTAAACTTAAAGATGATGGATAAGCAAGATTATAGGCAGGTTTTAGGACAGGTCTTACATCATTTAGGCGTTGAGATTGAATTGGGAAGTATTGATATTCATAACAGCGATAAAACACAAGGACTTGCACTAAATTATATTGGCCAGATATTGAAAGGTTCTGCTGATGAAGATAAATTGCGAGATAAAATAAGTCAGATACTCGATTTGGATTTGAATAAAACGCATATCCTTGAAATATCGCAAGAATTACTTTGTCATGATTGGAAAGAACGCATTACCTTACTTAAAAACAGATAATAAAATTGATTTTGGTGTCAAACTTTAGTATATTTGTATCACCTCATGCAAGGAACGGGCAACGCTGGGGAGCGACCCACTAGCGGCCTCTGAGGTCGACGAGTGAAAACTCATAAAACAAGGTGGCTTTTGTCCACCTTTTTTTATTTCATGTAACCAGGTATGGTTACAATTCGTTATATACTGGTATATAATATCCAAATTATGAAACGATTTTATCTATTTGCCGTTGCAGTTTTGTTGTTCTTTGGTTGCGAAGAATTAAATAACATTGTTGAAAATACTGCTCCTTGTGATTTTCAAGTCGGAGAGACTTTGACAAATGAAGCGGTTTCAAACGGCTTACAGTGCGCTTTGCTTAAAGGTGTTGATACGGCAACAACAAAGCTTTCGGCGTTAAACGGATATTTTCTGGATGAAGTTGTTAAATTATATCTTCCTGATGAAGCCGAAACCCTTATAAATGGCCTCAAAAACCAAAAAGTATTAGGAAGCAATCTGGGCGAACAAGCATACAATCTACTGTTAAAAGATATTTACGAGGATTTAATACTTAGTCTTAACAGGGCTGCCGAGGATGCGGCCAGTTCAGCAATAGATATTTTTATTAATTCTATCATGGATATTTCATTTGACGATGCAATGAATATCCTGAATGGTCCTGATACAGCAGCTACGCATTATTTACGGGTGAATACCTACTCTGACCTTAAAGGTAGTTTCTCCCCTATTATTGATGAATCTTTAAATAAAGACCTTATAGGGGACTTAAGCACCAATGAGATTTGGGGAAACTTCGTTTCATCGTACAACTCGATTACAGACAATATCGCTTTTCAACTTCTTAATGTTCCGGTACTTCCAGATGAAAGCTTAGGCGAATATGCCACTGGGAAAGCACTTACAGGACTTTTCATAAAGGTTGCCGATGAAGAATACCTTATCAGGCAAGATGCTACACACCGGGTAAATGATATTCTTGAAAAAGTATTTGGGGATTAATTCTCTTTGAGCCAACGGTATTTTATACTTGTAATAATTTTTCCGTAAGGACTTCTGGGTTCTATCTTTCCGGTATCTTTTAATTTTACCGTTGCAACATATTGTAGCATACTTTTAGGATTGTCTCCATTAAGTACAACCTGCTTTATGTAGACATCATATTTCTTGGAAAACAGCGTATTCTTTACAAGTATTGAATCTATGATTACTTGTGTTTTTACATCGTTGTTTTCTTCATAAAATTTAAATATTTCTTTCTCTTTGTACAGTTCCCTAAGTCTTTTCCCTTCCTTATCTTCAATAAGGTACATAGCATTATCCATGTTCTTCTGATATGTTTCCTTATTATGGCTTAGCAAAAATTGAAAGAATAACTGGATATGACTTGTTTCGCTGTAACTGGTTTTATTTCCAGATAGGTTTACGATGATTATTAAAGCTACTAAGCATGCTGCTAGTGCAATTACAGTTTGTATATTTTTTTTCATTAATTACTTTTTACACAAATCTACCAAAATTAAATGATATGGCTACTTTAGTAAATATTTCGATTTTACTTGCTTAATATTCTGTACTTTATAAAATTGTGCTGTCTGGTATCAAATTTGTATTTTTGTACGTATAGATTAAAGTATTTTAATTTGAAAACATAGGATAAAAAGTGTACATATAAAATATTTAGGGCTTAATCTCTTGTAACTAAAAATCGCCAGTTTTTAACACAACAAAGAGAGTAGGTATAGGCGTGGTCTGTGCTACTATGTTGTGTGGGTGTCTGGCGATACCTTAGTTGCAGGTAGTTTCAGTACCACGCTTTTTTATCTGCAATATTTTTATATGGTGAAATTCTTACAATACACACAGAAAAGGGTAGCTCAGGCAATAAAGAGCATTACCACACTTTCTAAACATGGTGATTTTAATTCCTGTACCGAAAAGGAAAATATTGAATGTTGTAAACGAGACCTCGAAAAAGCATTTAACATGCTTGATTTTCTCATTGAATTGCATTCAGGGGGAAATGTTGATTTCGCTGGATTTATAGAGGAATATTATAAAAGAAGGTCGAATCAGAAAAATGAGGTTGTTAATCGTGTAGCAAAAGGCCATGAAATTGAAGAACTTATTTTTCATGCATTTGGTCAGGTGAATTGATTCTTTTTTGGCGACAACATTACCCGGAGCTTGACGGTCATCACCCCGGAACCAGTGCCTTAGTGTCGTCATCATAGTTAACCGGCCAGCTCAATTATAGTTTTTATTGGGGACATTAATGTTTTCCTGGAATGGAACTGCAGTTGGATTATGGCGACAAAGGCAAAGGTCTATTCACTCAGAGCCGAATGCTTTTAAACCCAATTTCCCCCTGGGGTTAGGGGAAACACGTGCGAAGCACACCTAATATTTTTGTGACCTTTCACTCCCAAAAAAATTATTCAGAACTCCAAATAGAATTATTTGTTTTAAATATTGTTGATATTTTACACCATTATAGTCATTGTATTAAATAATATATTACTACATTAGCGCAGTAACAATATTTATTTATGTCAAACAACAATTCACGATTAGCGTCATTGATACGGCAAATGAGAGCCTATCGAGGAGTATCCCAGGAGCAACTTGCCCAGGCTTCAGGGATTAGTAAATCATCAATCTCAAAATTGGAGCAAGGCCAGCTTAATCCGAGTATTAAGACGGTTCAGGCTATATCTGAATCTTTAAAGTGCAAATTCACCTTTAACATCGAGCCTATTGATGAAGAATAACAATTTTAGAATAAACCATTAGTATAGAAAATGCCCAGAAAAACAAAAACGGAAAATAATCAAGTTCAACAGTTAGTAATTCAGTTTGAAGAAATAGTTGAAAACCTCGGTATTCCTGCCAACTACGATTTTTCTAAACTGAAAAAATTATATCTTCCGAACAATCCGCTTACCGATTTGCCTTTGTTTTTACCTTCAAAAACAAAAGCTGTGAACGCTTCAAGGAAGCGGTTTAATGAGATTATGAACGGTAAGCCAAAGGATAAATTACCTAAGATTGATGTAGACAGCTTGGTTTATTATGCCGGGAACTTTACCATCAAATCAGATATGGACTATGGCCTTCCCGATGAATTTGACGGACAAGTTTTTGACTGTCTAATGATGCTTATTTCAAAAGAATATGTAGAGAAAAGCAAAGTTTTCAAAGGTTATAGGATTGATGAAAACATAATAATGAATGAGCTTATACGAAATGGGCTATACAAGAGAGGGGGTAAGCTTTATAATCGTATTAAGTATTCTTTGAACAGGATGTTTCATACATCCTATATTATCAATGAGAAAAGTTTAGGACAAAAAGGGGAAATCAATTATATCGAGATTCTTTATAAGCTTGTAGATGGCATTTACAGGAAAGGTAAGAAATTCGTAGATAACAACGGAGGATTGCAGTATCTTGACCATACTATTGTGATGCCTCATTCGTCTATTATTAGCTCAATTGAGGAAAAGAAATATTTCATTGTGGCCAATGAAAAAAGATATGCCTTAAATCGCTATTTGTCTAAAGTTATCTATGATAAACTTCATGTTGTTGTTTACGCTCAGATTTTTTCCAATTACAAAGAAATTTTTATAGCCCAGAAATTCAACTCTTATCCTTATTTTGCTGTGGGATATGAGAAATTCTGTACAAAAACAGGAATACCCACTCTTACAGAAAGTGAATTAAGACCATCCAAGGTTAAGACACAGTTGGAATCTTATCTTGCTGAATTAAGGGAGCAGAAGGTAATTGTAGATATGGAGACCGAGAAAAAGAATAATTCTGATGATATAAATCTTGTGTTCATTTTTACCTGGGAGTTTATTGACCGTGTTTTTGAGATGGCCAACAAATCTATGAACAGTCAAGGGATTGATAAAATAACCAATGAAATGATTCAGGCATATTACTCCAAGATGGAAAAGCAAATACAATCAAAAGAAATAAAAGACAGGATAAGAGCATGTTGTTAGAAATTATTGTTGTGACCTTTCACCCCCAGACATATTTCATTATAACAAGAATCCCTGTATTTTTCTCAGCAAAACAGGCCAAAAAACGGAAAATTTAACCGCTTTTAGGAAAAATTTTAACTTGTGACCTTTCACTCCCACTAGTTTTATAAGGATGTACGTAGACCTGGATAACTTTTCTATAGATATTACGCTTTTTCGGTGTTAATATCCCTGTTTAACATCATTAATTTTGTGACCTTTCACTCCCAAGATTGTGACCTTTCACTCCCAAGATTGTGACCTTTCACTCCCAAGATTGTGACCTTTCACTCCCAAGATTGTGACCTTTCACTCCCAGAAAAAGCCTGAAACCCTTCTACAATAAAGCTTTTCAGCTCTCTTGTATATCTTATTGTATTTCTTTCTTATATCTTTTAGAATATCTTTTTAAAATAATAATGTAAATCAAAACAGTTAATTTGTTAATAAGGTATAGGAAAAACCCTCAAAGGAGTTCGCTATCGCTCACAAAATAATTTTTTCCTATCAGTTTGCCCCCCAACCCCCCACAGGGGGAATTTGGGCTCTGCCCAAACCCGGGGTTTAAAAGCATTCGGCTCTGAGTGAATTTATTTTTACTTAGTCTAAATATCAATTGTCGTTTTTCAAATAAATTTTTAAATTCCGCGACGTATTTAATAATGTATATATGTGTATATAATACCATTTTTACTGCCATACTGACAGAAAAACGAATGCATATTCATACATTTTGCATATTTCTTACTTTCAGTAAAAACTATTGCGCTATATTTTTTATTGAAAATCAACCCTGGCGGGAAAAACAGGCGTTTTTCCTATCATGCGGTTTTGGTCGCATAAGTAGCGTTATGTTAAATAGGATTGACCTGTAAAATTATTTATAAAAACAAACCTCAGTACCTTACTTTGTGGTCCAGGTATGAAACATATTGTTTCATATTTATGAAGTTGACCGGGTGATAAGTGAATATTTTCCCCTGGCTGATATAATAGTTTTCTTTTTTTAAGGCTTCATTGAAAGAATAAATCCCAATCGCTTCATTCCCGACATATCCAATAACATTTTTATTGCAAATAAGGAGCTTGGCCTCACATTCAAGTATCCTTTGTTCCTGCATTCCATCCTTCACAACATCCGGTGATGCTGCATACTGGTTAGACACCGTGTCGTATATTTTCAGTAATTTTAGTTCTTGCTTTGTCCATCTATTCATATTGTAAAGATAATGGATTTTCGTTTCTCCTATGGCATCGAGCCAAAGTCGAACCGATTAGGATTTGGACAGTGCGTAAACATAATTTGATTTAGGCAAAGTTAGAAATTCACTCAGGAACGCACAAGGTCAAGCCCTGCGGGTTTTTTAAAAAATCTCCACCTGCCGCAGGCGCAACACAGGTAGTATTTTTTAAAAAAACCTTGCACTTATCCTTCGCTGAATTTCAGTTGTGGCCATAAATCAAATTAATGTTTAACTAAAAATCAAAAATATGAAATGTGAAAAATGCAATGCGGAGTTACAACCTCACTGGAACTTTTGTACAAATTGTGGCAAACAAGTGTATAAGGACGTTGTAAGCTATGAACCTGATTATGACCCGAACGATTACCCGGAAGGTTTTGACCCGGTTGTTTGGGGTTTGGAAGGGTAGGCGTATGCCTGCCTTTTTTCTTATTTTTAACTAAATTACTATTGATATGAAAAAAAGAGATTATGATGTTCCGAATTATAAAGGCAGCTATATAGAGCAAGGCACTTCTGTTTTGCGTAACAAGCTTGATATTAAAGATGAAACTAAGATATTCCTGCAGGAAACTTTAGGCTTTGCCAACGCAGAAGAACATTTTCTAAACTCACTTACAAAACGTACCAGGTTCACGTCCAAATACATTTGCAATATCCATAAAATGGCATTGGGTGAAATTTATTACTTCGCAGGAAGGTACAGGACGGTTGACCTGTCAAAAGCTGGGCATAACTTTTTCCCACATCCATATATAGCAACTGCAATGCAGTACCTCGAAAAAGAGTACCTTATTAATTTACCTGTAAATTATTCATCAAAAGAAAAACTGATTGAAGATATTGCTGTAACACACGTTGAATTTATACATATTCATCCATTTAGGGAAGGCAATGGCAGGACAGCAAGAATATTTGCTAATCTAATATCAGTTAGAGCCGGGTATGATAAACTGAATTTTGAAAATTTTAGAAGGGATTATTACCAAAGATACATTGATGCCCTGAACAAAGGAGACGATAAAGACTATTCAGGAATGATTGAAATTATAAAGGAAC
>JAAYAN010000166.1 GCA_012719345.1 Ignavibacteria bacterium
TCAATGCAGCACAATCAGGCAGCGGTAAATCAAGATGACTTAAATAAGCATAATACACCTGTAACATTCCACTTTTCGGCATTACAAAACCATTAATAAATCCATTTGAATAAATTACAGTTGAAGAACTGCTTTTAAGGTTACCCTCCTCCGGTTTAATCTCCACTTTCTCCTTTATTTTTACCTGAGCCATAAGCGGCAAACCCATAAAAATAACAATAAAACAAATTAATGTTTTTCGCATTAAAATCCCTCGTAAATTTTTACTTATGTATTTTTTTGTTTGTAAACAGCAGGCAGGTAATTTTTCCTCTGTACCGCCAAAACTTTGTGCTGTTTAGGTTTACAAATATAAAAAGTGGGGGGGGCAAATGTCAAGCAAATAATAATAAAAAATGAAGGATTTTTTAAAACAAAAAAAACCCGGCGTTTGCCGGGCAAACAATAATTCTTAATTTTTAATTATTACTTCTTAATTATTTCAGCAGTCCCGATAAACAACATCGGGATTCCTGCTAAAACAACAAGTTATTTTAGCAGTAACATTTTCTTTACGGCTGAGTTACCGTTTGAAGTTTCTATTTTATAATAATAAACTCCCGAAGGTAAATATGCTGCATTAAATTCAGCTTTATGAAAACCGGCTTGATATTCTTTATCAGTAATTTTTGCTATATGTTTCCCTAAAATATTAAATACGTTGATTTTAACATTGCATTTTTCTGGCAGATTAAACCCAATTGTTGTAACAGGATTAAATGGATTTGGATAATTCTGTTCCAAAGAGAAGTCTTTCGGCAAAAATTTTAATTCGGAAATGTTAATAGAAATTATTTCTGAATATGCTATTTGTCCGTCAGTATCAATTTGTTTAAGTCTGTATCTAATGATATCATCGGATTTGTAAGCTGATATAGAGTTTACATTGAAATCTGTATATGAATAATATTTCGGCGAGTTTGAATTCCCTGCTCCTTCAACGAAACCAATACTTAACCATTCACCCTTAACCGTTGACCTTTCAACTTCAAATCCATAATTGTTAACTTCTGTTGCTGTCTGCCAATTTACTAACACTTTCCCGTAAGAAATTGTTGAATTAAATGATATCAATTCTACAGGAAGTTCATTTCCGTCTTTGCTCAATTTGGCATTTAGTATTGTACCGGCAACAGTACCTCCCGAAATTTCGATTGCTGAATTATCTGAAATAAAAGCGCTTATTTCTCCGCTTGATTCTCCCAAATCAACAGTAAGAAAATAATAATTTCCATCTTCAGTAATATCAGATGTTAATCCGCTGAAAGTAATTGATGAACTATACGGCTGGGATGCTCCTATTTGTGTATCCCCGCCAAAAACCGAATCTGAAGAACTCCAAAACTTAATATTATTAATTCCGGAAGGAGTACCGGAAAAAGTAAAAGTAATCGAGTTCAATACAGCTCCCGAAGTCTGTGCATTCAGTTTGAAACGACCGATAGGATTATTATTTGAATTCGGGATAACCGGCTGCGGTTCATAAGCAGAACCGTCGGTCAGCGTAATATCATTTGTATTAGAATATACATAAACGCAAGGATTATAAGTGCTGTCTATTGCTGACCAAGTTGATCCGGAAGTGCTTTTAATCCAGAAGACACCTGTTTCTAATTCTGCTGTAACATAACCTCCGCTACTCATTTCTACTGGAATAGGATAATTATATCCTGTTGTTTGGTATCTTATTTTTATATAATAGTCATCTCCATCTCCAATTGAAATTGGTTCATCTAAATCAAAAGAATGATAACCCGAATAAGTACAAGTCTGGGCACTCACAGAACCTAATAAGCCTGTCAGTGAGTTTGTTCCGTTAAAACTGTCGTAAATATCAATGGTTACAACAGCTCCGGGATAATTTGTATATGTTCCTATTTTTGTAAGATGTATATTTCCCGATGAAGCAAATTTAACTAAAGCGTCAGCCGAATTTGAAGTATATCCAAGGCTGCCAACCCACCCTGCTTCCGAATATGTTGAAATTGTTTCATAAGGATTATAATCTTTATAATCCTTAAACAAAGCAACTGTAGAATTAACCTTTGAATCCTGGTAAGCTATATAGAAATAGCCGGATTCTCCCCAGCTTGCTCCCCAGCTGTTCTTTATTATCCAAGCACCTGTTCCGCCGGCTGTTACTTTATCATCATCCCAGCCTACAAGCAAAACAGCATGATTTGTACTTCCTGTTCCTGAATAATAGTAAGTTTTGTTAGCAGAATTAAATGATGCATCTTCCCATCGCATATTTGTATATAATGCACCATAATCCAAAATCATATTTTTTAAAAGATCTGCATCTGTTGAAGGCAAAAACCAGCCTGAAGTTACAATCCCTTGTGGTAACAGGCTGTCTGGACAATCGACAGATGTATGATACTGGCTGTAAGGATCATCAGTCTCCGATTTAGGACCTGAACCGCGCGAAAGATATGCTAAAGCCAGTTCGCGGTTACCTCCTTCGCAAGGTGCCCATAAAAAAGGCGTATGGCAGGTATTTAAGTTATCTTCCGAAAGATCGTACGTGCCTTTTCCTGTTATCTGCCAGCGGGCTTCAAGCGCTCCCATCGTTGCAAATGTCCAGCAGGAACCACAACCTCCCTGATTTTTAACTGATGTTAAAGCTCCGGTAACATCTCTTAAATCGTATTTGCGTGCAAGAAAATCTCTGGCAGGAATTTGTTCTTTTAAATATTCAGGCAGCTCAGTATGTATTTTATATGGAGCAGGAATTTCTCCAAGAACAAATCCGTAAGCAGAAACTTCCTGACTTGTTTTTTCTAGCCATTTCAGATAATCCGGATTATATTCCTCATCAATTGTCTGCGAATTTATTGATGTTACAAAATATAATAATACTGTTAAGATGATGCATTTTTGTATAATTCGTACCATAACTTAATCCTTATTTATATTTATGTTGTTATTACTAAATAAATTAACCAATAAAATAAAGCAACAATATAATTAATAATTTGTGATTTAAATTATATGTGTTTATCAGCATGATAAGAACTTCTTACAAGAGGACCGGATTCAATAATCTTGAAACCCATTTCAAGTCCGGCTTTTTTATACATTTGGAATTCTTCAAGCGGCACATATCTGTCCACTGGAAGATGTATTAAAGAAGGACGGAGATATTGACCAATTGTCAGAATATCGCATTTATGTTTTATCAGGTCGTGCATCAGCTCAATTACTTCCGAAGGTTTTTCACCTATTCCAACCATAATTCCGCTTTTTGTTTTCAGTCCCTTCCCGCTAAACCATTTTATAAGTTCAAGACTTCTCTGGTATTTAGCTTGAGGACGGACTGCGTGATATAATCTTTCAATTGTTTCAAGATTATGATTAAGAATATCGGGCGGATTTTTCATCAATATTTCAAATGCATGTTTCTCGCCTTTGAAATCGGGGATGAGTGTTTCGATACTGCATAAAGGAGCTTTCTCACGTATCAGTCTGATTGTTTCGGCAAAAACTGAAGCTCCGCCGTCATTAAGTTCATCGCGGTTTACTGAAGTAATTACAACGTGTTTAAGCCCCAATTCTAAAACTGCTTCTGTAACGCGGCGTGGTTCATCAAGGTCTAATTCGTTAGGTATACCTACTTTAACTTTGCAAAACCCGCAGCTTCGCGTACAGGTATCGCCAAGTATCATAAATGTGGCTGTCCTGTTATTCCAGCATTCAGCCTGATTAGGGCAGCGGGCTTCTTCACATACAGTGTTTAATTTAGATTTATGTATTATGTTATTTACTTCCGAAAAAGATTTACCTATCGGGACTTTAATTTTAAGCCAATCAGGCCGTTTCCCGAGTTCTTCTCGTGTTTTTTCTGTTTTATCGCGATGCTGCTGCTGATGCTTATTTATCATACAAGATCAAGATTAAGGTTTAAGAATAGGTTATTATTAAAATAGCCCACAACAAAAATAATATAAAATAGAACAATTAAAAAAGTTTGCTTTCAAAGTTTTCTAAATATTCTTTTATTTTTTTAAGGAATTTTCCTCCTAGCATCCCGTCAATAAGTCTGTGGTCGTGACTGAGCGAGAGATACATCATCGGTTTGATTGCAATTGTATCAATTCCTTCTATTTCAAGAACCACTGCTTTTTTTGTTACTGTCCCGATGCCGATAATTCCAACCTCCGGCTGGTTAATTACAGGAGTACCGAAAAGCGAACCGAAAACTCCGTAATTTGTAACGGTAAAGGTACCGTCAATTACTTCTTCCGGCAAAAGCGTTTTATTCCTAGCTCTCGCTCCTAAATCTGCAATTTCTTTAGCCAGACCTGTCAGGCTTTTTTCTTCTGCATTTTTCATGTTAGGAACAATTAATCCGTTCGGCTCCACTGCAACCGCAATCCCCAGATTAACAAATTTTTTAATGTAAATTTTTTCATCTTTAATTGTTGAATTCATCAGCGGAAAATCCAACAGAGCCTTTATAACTGCATACGAAATAAACGGCATATATGTAAGTTTTATCCCTTCCTTCTTCAGGAACGCTTCTTTTGTCTCTTTGATGATGTTATAAATTTTTGTCATATCAACTTCAACAACAGAAGTAACGTGTACAGATGTATCGCGGGTAATAATCATGTTCTGCATTATACGTTTGCGGGTGTTATCCATAGGAATAATTTCTATTTCTTTTTCAGCTTGTACCGGATAGGTTTCTTTATTTTCTGATGAATAATTTGATTTGCTTTCATCAATTTCAGGGGTATTTAAAACATTTCCGGCTTTCCTTTTTTCCAAATAATTTAAAACATCTTTTTTAGAAATTCTTCCGTTTTCCCCTGTGCCGTTTATCTTTTCTAATTCAGCAAGTGGTATTTTTTCTTTAGCTGCAATATTCAGCACAAGTGGTGAAAAGAACTTTTCCAAAGTATTATCTGTTTCTGTTTTTTTAGTTTCTTCTGTTTCAATACCTTTTGCTTTTTTTATAACAATTTGCTTTATACCATTTTTTGTAGAAAGTTTTGCTAAAACTGTTCCTACCAACACAGTTTGCTGCTCTTGCACAATAATTTCGTTTATAACACCGTCAGCAGGAGCAGGTATTTCTGTATCTACTTTATCCGTGCTTATTTCGAATAATATTTCATCTGCCTTAACTTCTTCTCCGGCTTTTTTATGCCATTTTATAATTGTCCCTTCCGTAACAGATTCGCCCATTTTCGGCATTACAATTTCTATCACTTCGCTTGTGTTTTCCTTATTTGAAGTATTTTCGGATTCAGTTTCAATAACAGCAACAACAGAATCAACTGCAACAGTTTCCTGCTCTTGAACAATAATTTCAAGTAAGATGCCGTCTTCCGGAGAAGGAATTTCAGTATCAACTTTATCAGTACTTATTTCAAATAATATTTCGTCTTTGCTGATTTTATCACCTGGTTTTTTATGCCATTTAATTACTGTGCCTTCCGTAATGCTCTCTCCCATTTTAGGCATAATAACGTTCACTTTCATTTCACTCTCCGTACAGTTAATAATTTAATATTTTCAATATTTCGGAATATAACTTTTCGCGGTTCGGCAGTATTTCATTCTCTAAATCCGGAGAATACGGAATGGGGGTATCTGCCGCTGCAATTCTTTTAACCGGACAGTCAAGGTATTCGAAACAATTTTCTGCTATCTGCGAAGCAATTTCTGCTCCGAATCCGGCGGTAAGCGAGTCTTCGTGAATTACAACCGCCTTTCCTGTTTTTCTTACCGACGCAAATATTGTTTCTTCATCAAGCGGGGCAATTGTACGAAGGTCAATCAATTCAATCGAATAACCTTCTTCGACAAGTTTTTTTATAGCGAAATTAGATTCGTGAACCATTGCACCGTAAGTTATTACAGTCATATCATCACCCTTTGTAACAATATTTGCTTTTCCAAACGGGAGAAGATAATCCGCATCAGGTTCGGGCGACATTGCGTAACTTTGCCTGTAAAGTCCCTTGTGCTCTAAAAACAAAACGGGATCGTTAATCCGCAATGCAGTTTTCAGCAGCCCTTTTGCATCCTCAGCGTTTGATGGATATGCAATGAAAATTCCGGGAATATGAGCAAAAAAACCTTCAATGTTTTGGCTGTGATATAACCCTCCGTGAATGTAGCCGCCGATGGGCACTCGGGTTACAATGGAACAATCAAATTGATTATTCGAACGATAACGCATTGCTGCCATTTCATTTCTGTACTGCATAAATGCCGGCCAGATGTAATCGCCAAATTGTATTTCTATGCAGGGTTTTAATCCTGCTAACGCCATTCCGATTGCAGTGCCCGCAATACTTGCTTCTGCTAAAGGCGAATTAAAAACCCTTTCATTCCCAAATCTTGTAGATAATCCTTTTGTTGCTGTAAAAACTCCGCCCTTTGAATCGGCAACGTCCTCACCGTAAATATAAATTTTATCATTTCTTTTCATTTCTTCGTGAAGTGCGTGATTTATTGCATCTACCATTACTATTGGTTTAGATGCTTCTCCCGGTTTATTGTAATCAAGTTTATTCCGCATTCCGCTTTCATCAATTACAAATCTTGCAGCATTTTTTTTATCAGGCGGCGCCTGCATCAATGCCCATTCGGCAGCTTCTTTAACCTCTTTTTCTATTTCCTTGATAAATCCTGAATATTCAAGTTCTGTTAGAATGTTGTTTTTTATTAACAGCTCCGATAATTGCTTCAACGGGCATCTTTCCTGTTCATCTTCTAAATGCTCTGCCGGTCTGTATTTCTTTTGATCATCCGATGAAGAATGTGAACCTAATCTTACAACATCGGCTTCAACAAGCGCCGGACCTCTTCCTGAACGCGCATATTTATACGCTGAAATTGCCGCCGCATTTGATGCAAGAAAATCGGTTCCGTCAATATTCTGCCTGTAAAGATTTTCAAACCCTTTTAATAACTCTGCAACAGATGCATTTTTTCCCGCATTCTGGTTTTCCACCGGAACTGAAATTGCCCATTTATTATTTTGGATAAGAAACACGACAGGAAGTTTTTCGCGGGAAGCCCAGTTTACAGCTTCAAAAAACTCACCTTCGCTTGTTGTACCTTCGCCGCTGCTGACATATGTTACCGCATTAATACCGTTTTTCTTATTTGCCATTGCAGTTCCAACAGCCTGTAAAAATTGTGTGCCTGTCGGAGAAGATTGCGATGGAATATTTAATTCTTTTACTCCCCAATGGCATGGCATTTGTCTGCCGCCCGACATTTGGTCATCTTTACGGGCAAGTAAATGCAGAAAAATATTTTCGGGTTTTATCCCGAGTGAAAGCATAAAAGATAAATCACGGTAATACGGAAAAGCCCAGTCGAATCCCTTTTTTAGATTTAACCCGAATGCGGTTTGAACGGCTTCGTGACCTCCGCTTTCCATATGGAAAAAGGTTCTGCCCTGTTTTAGCAATTTCATTGCTCTATCGTCAATTGCCCGCGAAATCTGCATAATTCGTAAAGCATTTATCAATTCATCTTTCCTATGTCCTCCTAAAGATTCTTTTTTTACGGCATTAATATTTAAATTCAATTCATCAATTAATTTGTTCTGCATTTGTTTCCTTAAATAAAATTACAAACAGAATAAATATAATTAAGATTCAATTAAAATAAAACATTATGTCCGATTTAAGAAAACAGAATTAAAAGAACACCAGCAAACATAATTGATGCGCCCAAAAATCTTTTTTCGATACCTGGTTCCTTAAGAATAAAATGGCCGAGAATTACCGACATTATTCCGGAAAGACGTTTCATTGCCACAACATAGGCAACAAGAGTCATCGATAAAGCCGTCATATGGAAGAAAAACGCGCCTGATGTAAAGGTGCTTATTATCGCTAAATTTTTATAATTTCCAGCAAAATTCTTCTTTTTAAAATTTCCTAAATACAGATTTATTATTGTCATTCCGATAAAAATGAACAGATTTACAAATGTAATATGCTGTAAGTTAGAAGAATTGTTGATGGAAATCTTATCAAAATTGGCAGAAAAACCCCAAATAACAGAAACAAAAAACATATAGCGCGTTCCCTTTTCTTTTAAAAGCGACTTGAACGGTGCAAATAATCCGCCTGAAGATGATGTAATGTTGAGAAGATAAGAGCCCGCTACAATTAAAATAATTCCCACTATTCCCCAAAAATGCGGAAACTCGCCAACCATCAGGGGTGATGTAAAAAGCAAAAACATCGGCGAAAAACTCATCATGGGCATTACTTTAGAAATTTGCCCGTGCTTGATAGAGTTCATATAAAGAATTGTAGCAACAAGATTCAAAATCGCTGAACCGATTACTCCGAAGAAAAACCAGCCGTTAAATTTTAAATCTATAAAAAAAAGTAACGGACTGAATATTAAAAGAGGAATAACATTGTTGCACCACGAAATAATTACCGGTTCCGTAATGCGGCTTGCTTTTTTTACAAAAAGGCTTCGCAAAGCTTCCATTACAGGGTTAATAGACGCGAATAGAACCCACATTTAGTTGTTTCCTTCCGGAATTAAATCCCCTATTTTATCGAGCAAAAGGATACTTTCTTTTTCTGCAGCGCTGCTTTCCAAAAATGATTTCTCTTTAAACTTGCAAAGTTCTTTTACCGGACAAATACCGCAATAAGGTTTCTGCCCTTTGCAGAATTTTCTTCCAAGTTTTATCAAATTTGTGTGAAATTGATGTGCAATTCCATCGGGAAAATCTTTGTTAATTTTTAAGAATGTTTTATCCGGCGATGATGTTTTAACTAGCCCGATTCTGTTTAAAGTTCTGTGAACGTGCGTATCAACGGGACAAACATTTCTTTCGAGCGCGAACATTAAAACACAGCTCGCGGTTTTTACCCCGATTCCGTTAAAATTTGTTAAATACTCAATTATTTTTTCATCACTTCTTTCGCGCAAAAAATCCAGCGAAAGTTTGCCGTTAGTTTCCGATAAAGTATTTATAACATTTTTTATAGCGGCAGATTTTTGTTTTGCAAGTCCGGCAGTTTTAATAACTGCTTCCAATTCTTCTTCCGAAACACTTTTTAGCATTTCCCAATCGGGATAGTTCAATTTCAAATTTTCAAATGCTTTGTACGAATTGTTATCGTTTGTATTTTGCGAAAGAATCGTGGCAATCAGCAAATCAAGCGGGTCGGGCAGATTTTTGCTTCGTTCGGGAATTCCGAATTTTTCTGCCAAAAGTATATTTATTTCTGCAATTGATCTGCTTAGTTTTGATTTCGACATTATTTTAATATTTTCACAGAGGTTAATTTCTTGTTCGAAATATAAACAGAATTTTAGGGAATTAGAGTTTTCTTGATCATAATCCTAATCATAATCCTGCTCTGTTTCAATTTTAAATGTTGAATTCCCCGTAAAGGACACAGGACAGGCTTAATTTTGAATTGTTTTTGTTTGCGCTCAGGTCGGGTAAAGTTGCTTTTAAATTTTATTCAGATGAATCCTATAAAAATCCTATGGAACAGGGAATATTTCAGGCAGTTTTATTAAAAGATTTTGGCGCAGGCAACCCCTTCAATAGTCCTTCAACGCTCAAGTCTTCATCTAATTGAGACCAATGTATTCCATAACCGCCGCCGGATACTTGATAATCTTCAAGTTGTTCTCTGCTCGAATTTATTAAAGCCGGATACCAATGCAGCGGAACTGATATTATTCTTCCGTCCATCAGACTTACTGTAAGCATTTCTTCGGATACCTGAACTTGTTTTATTCTTTCATCTGCCTGACTACTTAAAATACCCATTCCATTTCTCCAAAAACATTTTTTGATTTTCCAGTATTATGTAACGTATTTTACTTAATTCTTTTGCGCTAAATCCAATATTTCTTGCAAGTGATATATCTTCCAACCAAAATTTTGCAGAACTGCCATCTTTATCTATATGAATATGCGGCGGCTCTGTTGTTTCGTGACAGTAAAAAATAAAATCTGAATCCATCCTCTCGCCATACTGAAGCCATATTATGCTGTCATTTATTTATTTTTTTGGGAAAGATAAACTTATTTCTAAATTTATGCAACAGTGTTTTTGAGAACAGATTTTTAGGTTTTCAGGAAATCAGGTTATTAGGTCTTTTCTTGCTCATAATCCTAATCATACTCTGTTTTAATTTTGAATTGTTTTGTTCCGGTTTCCGGGTAGAAAAAGATTGCCTTAAAGACAAACGAATAAATATTTACAATAACGGTCAGAAATAATTACTTACAGAATATGAATTTTATGCAATACTAATTTATTTTTATTACTCGAAGTCAAACTGCCAATTTCTTGCAGCATGTGCAACAGCAAGAATGTAAATTTTCAAATCTTCTGTTTTATACATTATGCGATACGAACCATATATTATTTCACGATAATTGTCTTTTCCTATTTCCGGTATTTCCCATCCCGAAGCCGGAAACTCGATTAATCTGTCTGTTGCTTCAGTCAGTCCGCCCGTTCAGGAGAATCCTTTGCTATAAATGCTGCAATATCATCAATATCATTTAAAGCTTCTTCAGCCCAAATTATTTCAACCATTTGGAAAGTCTCTTCTTGGCTTCCGTGTTATTTACGCCTTTCCCGTTATTCAAACTGTTTTCTGCTTTATTTATTTTTGAACGTATATAAAGTGCGTGAATAATTTCATCAATAGTTACTTCCTCCGGAAGTGAATCTAAAAGATTCTTTGCTATCGTTTTTTCCTGCATAAATACTCCTTTAATTCTAAGGCGAATTATAATAATATTTCTGTCTAATTTCTATTGCAAACATAAGTGCACATATAATTAACAATAGTTCTAAAAGATAATCACTCTCCAGATGACTATTTTGGGATTAAGTTTTAGTTTCATTATTTTTAACCTTTCAAAATAAAATTACAGAGGAGAAATTATGCCAACTCTTATGGTTAGTGTTTCGGGAATACGCGGTATTGTAGGCGATGGACTGGACCCGAATACGATTGTAAAATATACTTCGGCTTACGCCGAGTTTTGTAAAAGCGGTAAAATAGTAATAGGGCGCGATGGCAGAATTACAGGCACAATGGTTGGTGAATTAATAATCGGGACGCTTTTGGCAAAAGGATTTGACGTGATTGATATTGGAATCTGCCCTACCCCGACAGTTTTATATAATGTTAAAAAGTTTAACGCAGCCGGCGGAATTGCGGTTTCGGCAAGTCATAACCCGAATGAATGGAATGCCCTGAAGCTTTTAAATAACAAGGGCGAATTTATGACAAAAGAAGAAAACGCCGAAATGCTTGCCGCGCTGGAAACAAGCATTTCCAATTTTAAGCCTTGGGATAAAATAGGCAAACTTACAATTTACCCGGATGGACTTGCAAATCATTTGAAAGATGTGCTGAAAATGAAACATATAAACCTGGATGCAATAAAAGCCCGCAAATTTAAAGTTCTTTTGGATTGCGTGAACGGAGCCGGAAGCTGGGTTATGTCCGATTTGCTTAAAGAATTCGGCTGCGAAGTTATTGAATTAAATTGCGAAAAGACAGGTATTTTCCCAAGATTGCCAGAACCTTTGCCCGAAAATTTAACTGAAACAATGGAAGCAGTCAAAAAACATAAAGTCGATTTAGGTATTGTAGTTGACCCCGATGTTGACCGTCTTGTTTTAATCACTGATAAAGGCGAACCTTTCAGCGAGGAGAATACAATTACGCAAGCCGTGCGTTTTGTTCTTTCAAAGGAAAAAGGCAGCGCGGTTGTAAATCTATCCACAACCCGCGCGGTTGAAGATGTCGCTAAAAAATTCGGATGCGAAGTTTTCCGCTCGCCCGTGGGAGAAGCAAACGTTGTTGCAAAAATGAAAGAAACCGGAGCGATTATCGGCGGCGAAGGCAGCGGCGGAGTTATTTATCCCGCTTTGCATTACGGAAGAGACGCGCTGGTTGGAACCGCAATCATTCTCCAGCATCTGCTTGAATTCGGCGGAACTTTAAGCGAAATGAAGGAAGCGCTTCCGCAGTATATAATTGTTAAAAAGAAAATCGTACGCGGCGATGTAAATCCCGATGATATTGTTGCCAAACTGACTGAAAAATATAAAGTTGCTAAGATAAACACCGATGACGGTTTGCGGATTGATTTTGACGACCATTGGGTTCATTTCAGGAAATCGAACACCGAACCGATTATCCGCTGCATTGCCGAAGCTGCAACCGAAGATTTGGCAAACAAGTATATCGATAAATATTTCGGCGAGATTAAAAGCTTCTTTTAAAGGCAATTTTTAATTATTAATTTTTAATTCTTAATTATAGTCAGTCCTGCAAAAAATCGCAGGACTTTTTTTATTCAAAAACAGCGAAATCAGTTATAAGTTTTCAGTTATTAGTAATAACAGGATTTCAGGCTATCTGGTAATTAGGGGTTTTGGTTTTTTCTTAATCTAAGTGTCGCGGACCAAAAATATTCCCCATGGGGTCCAGAAGTATTCCCCACCCCAAAAATGTAAATAGCGATTTATAAAATTAAGAAAATATTGTATTTAACGTTAACAAAAAATTATGATTCCGCACTATTATTTGGA
>JAAYAN010000167.1 GCA_012719345.1 Ignavibacteria bacterium
CGGAGAATATGTTAATGAAGTTTTTTCTAAAATTAAAAAATTTAATCCTGCTGCAATAGCTATAAACTGCGTGGATCCGGGAATTTACAAAAAATTTACAGAGCTTGTAAACATACCGGATAATTTCGGGTTTTATCTTAATATGGGTTTAAGCTCGCACCATCTGGGCGTTATTTCCGGCACTATTACGCCTGATGATTTTGTGGAAACTGTTAAACCATTTCTTTCTGATAAGATTTTATTTGTCGGCGGATGCTGCGGCAGCAGTCCCGCACATATTAAAAAGCTGAGAAAACATATTGATTCGCTATATAGAAATTAAAGCCCCTGCAAAAATTAATATAGGTCTTTTTGTAACAGAAAAACGTTCTGACGGATTTCATAATCTGCTTACTTTTTTTTATCCTGTACCGGATCTTTTTGATACAATAATTATTGAACGCTCGGATAAATACGAACTCATTTGCCCCGGTTCAAGTCTTGCACCAGACGATTCGAATCTGATTACAAAAGCCAAATTTCTTCTTGAAAAGAATTTTAATGTTAAAATAAATGCAAAAGTAACACTGCATAAAAAAATACCAATGGGAGCGGGTATGGGCGGCGGCAGCAGCGATGCAGCGGCAGTTCTTCTGGCATTTAACGATATGTTCGGATTAAACATCGGCAAGAAGGAATTAAACCAGCTTGCTCTCTTGCTCGGCTCCGATGTCCCCTATTTTCTTAAACCAGTTCCATCAATAGGCAAAAGCCGCGGCGAAATTCTTACACCTGTGGAATTTTTAATTAAAAAGCCTATTGTAATTATAAACCCCGGAATACACATTAACACTGGCGAAGCTTTCAGGAATATTACGCCGGAAATTCCAGCTTTATCTTACGAATTGCTCCTTAAAAAAGAAGTCAGCAATTTCGGCGTATTAAAAAGCATTTTAAAAAATGATTTTGAAAATTATGTTTTTTCAAAATATCCGGAAATTAAAAACATTAAAACTGCGCTTTACAATACAGGTGCTGAATTTTCGCTGATGACAGGAACCGGTTCAACTGTATTCGGCATTTTCCCGGATAAAACCTATGCGGAAAATTCAATTAATCAATTCCCCTCAAACTATTTTAAATTCATTTCAGAAAATTGAGAATCGGTTCTCATGTTTAATTAAAATCAGTATTTCAGGATATTAGGGTTTTATCTTTATCTGCTTCTCTCTTAATCTCACTCTGTTTTCTTCCCTGATTTTGTACTTGCCGGTTGTTTCACATCAGGTGGCAACACCTTAAGGAAGTAAAACGGGTCAACATCGCAAGACCTGACCCGACTGAAAGGTGGATTTTCTTAACTAATTCAGTATTTGAAAAACAGTCTTTTTTTAGTATCCTTCTTTTGTCTTGGAACAAAAGAAGTAAAAGTTCAAGGCTTTAAATATAATTGCCTGAACCTGATTCAATAAAGCTAAAATAACTCGCCCTGGCTCTGTTTTTTTTAAGTTTTTTGAAATCGCCGGGGCTCAAACAGATTTTATTTTACCTACGGTACGCTTTATTTCTTCAGATTCTTTTCGGCAATTCTATTTAATGCCATTTTTAAAACTCTTAAACAGTTTTCGTCTTAATTTTTGAACGACCTTAGAAAAATTGCCGTTAAAAGCCGAATGAGACTTTAGGAAAGTTTTCTGCAGTCTTGATTTTTTCGTTCTGGCGCCCGTCCCGATGTTTTTGATCGGGATATCAAAAAAAAAAGAACACTTTATCATAAATCTTTATGTTTTTGTTGCAGTATGAAAAGAACATAATTTTTTTCTTAAAAGAACTTTTGTGAAAATAAGCAAATGCAGAATTTTAGGCAAGCAGGGTTTTAGGAATTTAGGAAATCAGGTTTTTAGGTTTTTCAATTCCGGTGGAGTTGCAGGTCTGTAGAAATATTAGTGGAAATTACCTTCGACCCCCATCCGGGGTCGCACATCTTCTTTTTAATTCATATTTCTACAGACGTTCGATACCTACGGCATCGAATATTTTATTTTACCGCGTAATTGTTGGTTTACAAATGAGACCAGTACAATTTGATATGCGCGGTTAACCACGAATTGATCTCCCGACGGAGCCAGGACAAGCTGTGGTTGGCAGGAAATAATCAGGTTTTCGGGGTTTTAGGCAATTAGGTTTTTTGGTTTATTTCTTAATCTCAGTTCTGTTTTTTGTTCTTCCATAACTATTTTATTACTTTTAGGCATGAATAAATCTGTAATTAGCAAAGCAATTGAAAGCGGAAATTTTGTTTGGCGAAAACACGCTCTTGAAAGAATGCTTGAGCGAGATATTGCCCGAGATGAAGTAATTGAAACAATTCTTAATGGCATTGATATTGAGAATTACCCTAATGATAAACCTTATGCAAGCGCGCTATATTAACGGCAGACCCTTGCATACGGTAATTTCTCTTGACGAAATAAATGAAGTTTGTTACATTGTAACTGCATATATTCCATCGGAAGACGTTTTCGAAAAGGATTTTACAACAAGGAAGAAATTATGAAAAATAAAATTTGTCCGATTTGCGGCGGTAATAAAATTGAAATGGAAACTAGTTTTACCGTGGACTTTCAAACCGGCGTTGTAGTTATCCGTAATGTTCCCGCAACTATTTGCTCCCAATGCGGGGAAGAATGGTTAAGCAACGAAGTTACCGAAAAACTTGAAAATATTGTATCAGAAGCAAAAAAGCAAAAACTTGAAATATATATTAAAAAATTTCAGGATTATTCTTTAGCTTCATAATATTAAAACTTCGCGCCTTTCGTTAAAATCACAAAAGCAAGGCTGATTTAATCTCACTTTGAAAATATGTTTTCTAAATGATTATTCAATTCCCCCGGTATTGTTGTTTTATTTTGCAGTGTGATTATGAGTTTGTCGCGGGCCAAAAATATTCCCCATGGGGTCCAGAAGTATTCCCCACCCCAAAAATGTAAATAGCGATTTATAAAATTAAGAAAATATTGTATTTAACGTTAACAAAAAATTATGATTCCGCAC
>JAAYAN010000306.1 GCA_012719345.1 Ignavibacteria bacterium
GCTTCGTTGCAGACATTGGCAATGTCGGCTCCTGAAAAACCGGGCGTTTGCTTCGAAAGAAAATCAACGCCGACGGATTCGTCAAACTTCAGGGGTTTCATGTGCACCTTAAAGATTGCCTTTCGCTCTTCCAGATCAGGCAATTCCACGTGAATCTGCCTGTCGAAACGGCCGGCACGCAGCAGGGCGCGGTCGAGTATATCGGCGCGGTTGGTCGCCGCCAGGATAATAACACCGGCATTGGTGGCAAAACCATCCATCTCGGTGAGCAGCTGATTCAGGGTATTCTCACGCTCATCATTGGCCCCGGTAATCTGGTTCCTACCCCTGGCGCGGCCAATGGCATCAATCTCATCGATAAAGATGATACAGGGAGCCTTCTCTTTGGCCTGCTTGAAAAGGTCGCGTACCCTTGAGGCGCCGACCCCTACGAACATTTCAACAAAATCAGATCCTGAAAGGGAGAAAAACGGCACCTTTGCCTCTCCTGCAACCGCTTTGGCAAGCAGGGTCTTACCTGTTCCGGGAGGTCCAACCAATAAGGCGCCTTTGGGAATCTTCCCTCCCAGGGTGGTATATTTCTTCGGATTCTTCAGAAAATCCACGATTTCCATGATTTCAACCTTGGCTTCTTCCAATCCGGCCACATCGTTAAAATTGATGTTAACGTGTGTATCCTTATCAAAAAGCTGGGCCTTGGATTTGCCGATATTGAATATCTGTCCTCCGCCACCGGCACCGCGGCTCATCATCCGCATGATGAAAAACCAGGCCCCGATCAGCAACAACACCGGTAAAATCCACGAAAGCGCGTCGCCCCATACATTGCGCCTGGTAAGGTTTTCAATATAAACCGGCTTCTCAAGATCCTGCTGGATATCACTCACATCCTTTTCGAAAGTTTCTACAGAGCCAATGTTATAAACATATTGCGGACGGGTGCTGCCAAATCCCTCACCGGGCCTGACATCCTTGAATTTCTCAAGCGCCAGCTTGTCTTTCTTTATAAATACTTCTGCAAACTCCTTATTGACAAGCACCAGGCGTTCAACCTCCTGATTCAGGATCATTTCCTTTAATTCGCCCCACCCGATGTTTTTCACTGTAGTGTTCCAGTTCATCAGCTGTAAGCCGATGATTAATACTGCCAGCAGGGCATAAATCCAATAATAGCTGAATCTGGGTTTATTGTTTTTCAGCTTCGGATCAGGCCTGTTATTGCTTTCAGGTTTCTTTTCGTTCGTATCGTTCATAGTAATGTCAGACTCCCTCTGCGGATGCGTTTTTCTTAGTTTTTTTCTTCGCCGGAGGCGCAGGCTTGCAAAGCCTGATTTCAGCGTCGGCCCACAAATCTTCCAGGCGATAGTATTTCCGGGCAGTTTCCTGGAATATGTGAACAACAACATCCACATAATCAAGCAACACCCATTCTGCATTCTCAAATCCCTCTTTTTTCCAGACATTATGCCCTACCGCCTTTTTTACCTCCATCTGAACTGAATCGGCGATGGCTTCAACCTGGGCACGGGAACCGGCATGGCAAACTACAAAAAAGTCAGCTACCGCATTATGCATTTTACGGAGATCGATGGTCACCACATCTTCTCCCTTCTTCTCAAAAATTCCTTCTGTTACAATAGCAGCCAGCATTTCAGATGCCGACTTTACTTTTTTACCCGCCATAGGCCATTAATATAATATTTTTGCAAAGTTAATCAATAAAACC
>JAAYAN010000295.1 GCA_012719345.1 Ignavibacteria bacterium
AATAAAATTATTGAATATCAGGCTGTTGGAAGAGATGTTACCCCTATTGTTCAGCTAACAGCTCAATTGAATGAAAGCGAGTACAGGTACAAATTCCTGCTCGATTCCATGCCCGACTATGTTACGGTATCCAAACCCGATGGAACATTGTTGCTGGTTAACGAGGGTTATGCAAGGTTTGTAAACCAAAGTATTGAAGAACTAATAGGCCAGAATTACTTTCAATTTTTGGATGAGGAAGAAATAAACAAACTGGAAGCTTTAATTGCCGGATTGTCGATGGAAAATCCGGTAGAAAGTACGGTTCTAAAATGGATGGACTTCGAAAAGAGTGAAAATTGGTTAAATTGGTCGGTAAAAGGGATTTTTAGCAGCGAAGGTGTACTGACTGAAGTACTTTCAATAGGTCATGATATTACAGCTCAGAAATTAGCAGAAATCAAACTTCATGCTGCTCTCGAAGAAGTAAATATTCTGAAGGATGTACTTGAAAAAGAAAACATTGTATTGAAGGAAAAAATTAAAACCGGTTACAATGTTTTTGGAATCACCACACACGAGCCGGAAATGATCAGTTTGCTCGATAAAGTGAAACAGGTAGCAGTAACCAATTCACCAGTATTAATCACCGGAGAAACCGGTACCGGTAAAGAATTGATTGCCCATGCCATCCACGAAATGAGCAAGCGAAATCGCCGCACCATGATCACCATAAACTGTGCTGCCATACCTGCTTCGCTTATCGAAAGTGAGCTGTTTGGACGCGAAAAAGGCGCTTTTACTGGTGCATTGACGAAACAAATCGGCAGTTTTGAACTGGCAGACAAGTCCACGCTGTTCCTCGACGAAATTGGAGATTTACCCTTGGAAACACAGGCCAAGTTGTTGAGGGTATTGCAGTTTGGCGAGTTTCAAAGGCTCGGTAACCCAGTGGTGCAAAAAACCGATGTCAGGATAGTAGCTGCAACCAACCAAAACCTGATAAAAGCAATGGAAAATGGAACTTTCAGATCGGACTTGTTTTACCGGCTCAATGTTTTTCCATTACAGATGATCCCCCTTCGCGAGCGCAAAAAAGACATTCCGTTGCTTGCCTGGCAATTCGTGGAACAATTCTCCAAATCCATGGGGAAACGCATCGAAACAATATCCAAATCAGGTATGGAAAAACTTGTCAATTATAATTGGCCGGGAAATATCAGGGAATTGAGGAATACCATTGAATATTCGATGATTATTGCTGCCACATCCGTTCTCAGGATTTGTATGCACAACGAAGAAAGTGAACCCAGCAACGGCGTGGAAACATTGAAATTTGCTGAAAAGCAGCATATTACGAAGGCGCTCGACCAGGCAGGATGGCGCATCAGGGGCAAAAACGGAGCGGCAGAAATTTTAGGCATGAAAGAATCAACGCTACGCTACCGCATAAAGAAATTGGGCATCAAAAAGAACCAATAAAATGGTTTGTTTTCCTAAATCTTCGCCCTAAAAGGGCAGCTCAAACACTTAAAATAGGG
>JAAYAN010000266.1 GCA_012719345.1 Ignavibacteria bacterium
AGGGCGATCAATATAATGGAATATTTGAACATGGCTCAATCACCCACGCTTACCCCAGTTCGGATTTCAGGTCACGACTCATCAGGTCGGCCATCGCCTGGGCGACAGGCTTGTTTTCTGCAACAATCTGGTAAACGGCTCTGGTAATCGGCATATCCACCTGATGCTTATCTGCCAGTCTCATTATGGCCCGACTGGTATTGACTCCTTCTACCTGGCCGGGGATATTGTCCAGAGCTTCCTCGACTGACTTGCCGCTGCCGACCGCCTGGCCAAAGGTGCGGTTGCGTCCCATCGGACTTATACAGGTAGTAACCAGGTCGCCCAGACCGCTCAGGCCGTTGAAGGTCTGGGGTTTGGCACCGAGTTTTTCGCCCAGTCGTTTAATTTCGACCAGTCCGCGGGTGAGCAGGGCGGCTTTGGCATTGTCGCCGGCCTTCATGCCGTCGATTATGCCGGCGGCTATGGCGATAACGTTCTTGGCGGCTCCTGCGATCTCCACGCCGGTTACATCGTCATTGGTATATACCCTGAACCAATTGGTGGTGAACAGTCTCTGGACATGCTGGGCGAGGGTTGGGTCATGACTGGCGGCAGTTGCCGTTGCTGGCAGCGATTGCGCGAGCTCGCCTGCGATATTGGGTCCGGAAAGTACCGCCAACTGGCGGGTTTCAACTATCTCGCTGATTATGCCTATGGGACACTTTAGCGTTTCGTAATCTATGCCTTTGGTTACACTTACGACCGGGGTATGTTGGGGCAGGTGCCTGACCAGCCGCTTCCAGATGTCTTTGAGAAAAACGCACGGGACCGCTGATATTACCAGCCCGGCACTATTGAACACGGAGCTGTCGTCTGAACTGAGGTCGATCGATATTGGCAGGGATACCCCCGGCAGAAAACGCGTATTCTCGCGATTTTCGCGGATCAGGCGAATCTGCTCATCGTTATAACCCCACAGGGTAACGCTGTATCCTTTGTGGGCGAGCATAAGGGCACATACTGTCCCCATCGCTCCATCGCCAATAATTGTTATTCTTTCAGACATTTCGCAAATCCGTTTAATTCAGTAACTTATACAAAAAATTAATCCAACAGGCTATTTATATAAAAGCATAAGAATAATACAAGAGATTTTTTTGTATTTTATTGTATTATCAGGTCTTTTGTGAAAAAGACAAGCACTTTTTTCAAAAACATCGCAACAGGTCGGCCCATTTACTTGTTTTTGCCAGTTTAATCTTTTCGATAATTTGCCGGCATTGCTAACTGCTTATCCGCTTGTGAGTTATAAATTTCACGGGAAAAACTGCTTTGAGGCGGTATTTGATTGATATTTCTGCCCGGTAAAACTAAAATCTAACAGTTTGGTAGTAGATACCGATATTAACTGTATGTTCCAAAGGCTTTGGTGGCTTTTGGACAATAGTATGGACCAGCCGCGGCCAGGGAGAATGCCCGGTACAGATCATCGAGAGGTAAAATGGCTTTTACTTATATTGGAGAGAGTGTTCACGCCAGTATTCCTAAAACTGGCAAGGTAATGCGCGAACTGGCCGCACTTGGCGAAGGTG
>JAAYAN010000168.1 GCA_012719345.1 Ignavibacteria bacterium
GAACTGCTTCTGCTGCAATCTGCAAAGCAAGTAATGTTCTGCCGGATTTCTTAGGACCTATAAGAAGATAAGAGCCGCCGGTATAAATTCCTCCCCATTTTATATCGATAAACCGAAAACCCGAGTTTATTAACTTTACACCTTTTAACATTCAATCACCATTTTTTATGCATTTAACAAAATATATACCATAAAGAAATTTACTTATAATTTGATATTTATCACCTTTAAATTAAACTTCTTTATCCAGAAATGAGAAAAAATATCGAATTGATTCAAATATCTAATCGTATAAACCGAAGATAAAAATTGCTGTTGCATTTGCGGATATTGTCGGTTCATTTGTAATGTAATCTTCGGTTTTATCGTAGTATAAAAGTTCGTTTGTCTGGAATTTACTAAATCGGTCGGTTGTATCGGAAGAAATTTCATACTTTTCGTGAATCGTTCTTTGAACAGGTCCGGCTGCAAAACCTCCAGTTAAATTTTTATTTTTTAAAAATGATATTTGATGATGCAGGTTTTTTGAATATTCATATCCAAACCCAGTGAAAAAACTTACCCCCCAAGGATTTCTTCCCAATAAATAATCTTTTTGAATTGATGCTAAAGAATCATATTCGCTTGAATCTGTAATCTTTTTATACAAAATATTTTGAAGTGTAATTCCTGCCAATGTAAGATTTGTTCCCCAGACATGCTTTACACCTTCTCCGAAAATATTGATTTTTCGTGCAGAATTAAAACCTTCTAGATTGTTTTTAATATAGGCTACATAATTTTTATTGTACTTAGCAATTTTGTAATGTGCAAGCGAATTGATGTTTCCCCAGCCCCACCAGTAATCGGATTTTGCAGAATCTGCAAATATCATAGCATCATTTAAATATTTTCTGTTATTTGTAGTTATGAATAATTCTATCGCACCTAAAGCCATTTTCCCTGTATAATTATTATCGAGATACATTCCCGTACCGCTGGAATCGATATCCAATACATTTTTGTAATTACCATAATATTTTTCAGCAGATTTTAAACATTCATCAGCAAACTCGGGATATTTAACATCTTCCCTCCAGATTCGCGAAGCAAGGGACATAACGGCGCAATAAATTCCTGTTAGATTTTTTCCTGCCCCTATAAATGCAGGACGGTTATTGACTAAAATATCATCTTCCGGCATGCGCCAGCCTACTTCGTGATCCTGCAAAGTTTGAACCTGTGTTATAAATTTATCGTTATATTCGCATCTTTTTAGCCAATCCAATCCAATTTTTGCTTCTTCAAGAATATCCGGAACCCAGTTTATATTTTTATCTGAACTGAATTTTTCTTTATCAAATTCGTAAGCGAAAAGTAAAAGATATGTAGAATATGCTGCTGTATTGAAAAATTTAACATAATCGCCCGCATCGTGCCATCCGCCTGTAACATCCTTGTGAATATTCAAAGTATCATTACCAAAAATAAGAGATGTAGCATCGTAAATATGACACACATTATGCTGTGATGGATTTGTATAACCGCAACGCTGAATTTTAAAAAATTGCAGAAGTGAATCCGTTAAATTTTTATATAAGTTTTCACGCACTTCAAATTTATCCGATTCAATTCCGCCAACCGATATTTTATATTTGCCCGGTTCGGTCAATTCGGAAAACCAAATTTCGTAGCTGAAAAGAAAATTTCCGTACTTCCCTTTTGAACTTGGAATAAGTCCGCTTATTATTTGCTTCGAATTCCGCTTAATTAAAAATTCTTCACCTTCAAGTTCAACTTCAGAAATAATAATTGCAGATTTTAACTCTTCGGGATTAAATCCTATTTGATTAAATCTGAAATAGATTTCGGAACCCGAACAAGAAGGAAACTGCGTAAAAAACAGAAATATCGAAAACAAGACTCTTTTAATACTTCTACCCTTAGATTTATTTTCTTTACAAGATTTTCGTTTTAAACAAATAATAATTTAATCAAACAGTTTTTTAAATTCCAAATGATGTTCATTGTTAATATTTCTGATTCCAATTCCTGGATAATCTGAAACGCTTATTTTCCCGTCCTGTATTCTTGAACCTTCAAAAGGGTCATTTTTTATAAGCAGATTTCCATCGAGATCTGCATAATCAGCCAGAGGGATTATCTGGCTTGCTGCCGAAATTCCGCAGGATGTTTCTGTCATACAGCCAAGCATAATCTGCATTCCGGATTCTTTAGCAAGTTTAATGATTTTTTCCGACTGTCTTATTCCGCCGAATTTCATAAGTTTTACGTTTATTCCGTTAAATACATTCTTTACTAATTCAATATCTTCAATTCTTTTAATAGATTCATCAGCAAAAATCGGAAGAGGACTTTTTTGCATTAGCCATTCAGTTTCTTTAATCATATTTACCGGAAAAGGCTGTTCAACAAGCAACGCATTGTTTTCTTTTAGCCAGCAAATCAATTCAAGAGTTTTCTCTTTATCTTTCCAGCCTTGATTAGCATCAACGTAAAGATAACTTCCTGTATTTTTTCTGATTGTACTTATTATTTTTTTATCATCCGGTGTACCGAGTTTTACTTTCAGGATTTCAAATTCGCTTGCTTCTTTAACTTTCTTTATAATCATTTCTTCAGAATCAATTCCGATTGTATATGATGATACTAAAGAATGTTTTAAATTGTAATTTTGATGTTTAGCCCAGCTTCTATTTTCCAGTTTGCCGAAAATATCGTGCAAGGCAATATCTAAAGCCGCTTTAATTGAGCTGCATCCTTCCGAAATAGAATTAATATAATTAAGATTTTCATCTATATTTTCAGGATGCGTAAGTTTCGATTGTTTAATGTGTTGCAGAAAATTAAGTGAATCGGAAATGTTTTCTCCTAGATATTGCGGCATTGATGCTTCGCCGTAGCCGATTATTCCGTCATAAGTTAACCGAAGTAGAAGACAAGGAGTTAATATTCGCGAAAAGGAAGATACTGTAAAAGTATGTTTTAGATCCAGATTGTATTCACAATATTCAATTTGGAGTTTTTTCGCAGTCATTTAACTTACTTTAAGAAAACCATTTTTTTTGCTTGAATAAATGAACCGGCTTCAATTCGGTAGAAATAAACACCGCTGGATAGATTGGAAGCATCAAAGTCAACTTCATAATAGCCTGCAGGTTGAACTTTGTCAACAAGAACAGCAATTTCTTGTCCAAGCATATTGTATATTTTTAGAGTAGTATATTCTGAATTAAGCAATCGGTAGCCAATTATTGTCCTTGGATTAAATGGATTTGGATAATTTTGTGAAAGGAAATAGTTCTTTATATTGTTATTACTGGAATTATTAGATTCAACAGAAACGATATTCTGATAATAATTGATATAACTGTAATAACCCTCAGCAGGTGAACGTTTAAGGTTATTCAACATATCAGAATACTCGTAATAGAATTCTATCTGTTCATTTTCATTTAACGATCCTAATGAATACCAGTGAATTTTTCCGCTTTCTAATTGTGGAGTAATTTCAGTAAAAACATCGTTGCTTTTAATATAAAGTTTTACTGTTTCATTTTTTACACCATTCTCATCAAGAAAAATTTTTTTTACATGCAATCCGCCTCTTCCAAAAATAATTACAGGATGATTTAATAATCTTTTTGCAGAAAGCAATCCGTATCCGTAAACATTATCAGGAGTATCGTAATTATCTCCGGAATGCTGAATTAATTTACGCAACTGAATATTATCCAAATCGGGATAAACAGAAAGCATTTGTGCTGCAATACCTGCAACAATCGGTGCTGAATAAGAAGTTCCGTTGCCTGAAGAAAGCATTCCTGAATTTGTAGCGTGATAAACACCCACTCCTTGAGCTGTAATGTCAGGTTTAATCCTGCCATCGGAAGTCGGGCCTTTCGAACTGAAGCTTGCAATTTGATTGGTATTTGTAACAGCACCAACAGCAATAGTATTAAAACCATCCGCCGGAGCTGTTATATAATTCCAAGAACTTCCCCCTTCATTTCCTGCCGAAGTAATTGTTAATACGCCTCTTTGAAAAGCGAATTCTGCAGCTTTCGTACAGATTGAAGTATTACCATTCATATCTGAATAAGAATAATTTTCCGATGCATTATCAAAAATGCTATATCCAAGTGAGCTTGAGGTAATATCAACACCGGCAGCTTCCATCCATTCGAGGGCCGCAGCATAATTATCTTCTTCCAGACGCGTTTCCGAGCGGACATCTTCAGTTTTTGCCAGAATGAAATCTGCCCCATAAGCAGGACCTATTATATTTCCTTCCCATAATCCTCCGGCTATCGAAAAAACATTAGTACCGTGGCTATCCTGTCCACTATAGTCCGACAATTCATCAGCCGTTATAGTATCCTGAAAAACAAAATCATATTCAGAAATAACATTACGCCCTGATAAAGCCGGATTTCCCCTCCATCGGAATCCTGTATCCAGCAAACCAATCAATATTCCCTGTCCGTTAATTCCGTTTTGATGTACAATCGGAACATCCGAAAGTTCAAGCTGATTTATTGAATAACCATAATCAATTGCTCCGCTTGTTTTTTTTAATCCATTTTTTATTTGATAGTTTTCATATTGTTCGGAAACGTAAGGATTTTTGTAATTAAATATTTTCACTTTTTCAATCTTTTCTATAAAACTAAAATTTTGTATTTTTTTAATTTGATCTTCTGTTGCTTTAACAGATACGGCATTAAACCATTTCAACCGATTATATATTTTTGCCCCGGTACTGCTTAATTGGTTTATATAAGGCTCATAAACAGGAACATCTGCTTCGCTGATGTAATCAGTACCCATTTTCTTTTTTCTTCTTTCTATGCTTTTTTGTGAGAGCAACTTTTCGGCTGTTTTGTACTGTGTGGAATTTTTATGAAATGAGGTTAAAGATATTCCTTTATCTATAAAATAAATAAGATATTTTTCCTGAGTATATATAGAAGCTGAAAATATCAGAAAAATAAAAAACATCCATAATTTTAAATTTACCATAAATTCTTTTTTTTGTTAGTTAAATAAAATTATTTTCAATTATTCTACTTAAAACTCCTAATTTCATGACATCAAAAAAATAAATGCTCTTTATTCAACTGAATTAAATATCCTGCTCCATCTTATTCTATCGAATACTTCAGTAATCTTATTCATTCCAGAAAGCGAATCTACAGAAAATGCAACAAATTCTGCCTTACCAATTATATTATTAAAAGGAATCATACTCCAGAATATTTCATTTGAACCTGTATCCGATGGAGGTCCGATAACAATATAGAAATCATTTTTAAATTCATAAGAATCCGTTTTTGTTCCGTTAAGAAATACTTTTTCATTTTCTGCAGTAACAATTACATCCAGATCGTCGGCTTCAATAAGCAGTTTCCAAAATTTAACTGTTTCTGCATTCAAATTAATCTCAGTACCTTTGGAGGGAACTACAATATCAGTTATATTTTCGTTATAGAACGATCTGTTGAAATCAATAATATCTAAATCTGCAGAATCTAAATTAACGGCAGGATAATTAAACGATTGCCTGTTGTATTTCCTTCTGTTTACTACCAAAGTAGTATCTGTCAGTTCAAAAGTATCTCCGGGTTTCCCTACACATTTTTTTAGATGATTTATTACTTTTTGAGTTACGGTTGTTGTATCAGTAACAATTTGTTGTATTTCAAGAACATCTCCTTCCAAAGGTCTTGAGAAATCGAAAACTCTTAATGAATACATTGGGATATCCGTAAAAGGAATATTGTTAAGACTATAAGGGCCATATGATAATTTATTCACTACTACAATATCACCCTTAACAACAGAAGAATGGTAAGTATTATTATTAATTCGCGTAAAATCAATTAAGAAATAAAATACAATAAAAAGCAAAATAGAAATAGGTATTAAATACTTAAGCATTTTTTTAAATTTTGCTTTGCGGGTTTTCCATTTTAAGGCTTTTCCGCTATAATCTTTTTTTCTCATAAAAAATCCTAAATTATTCCTCCAATTGAAGAACTGCAAGAAAAGCTTCTTGCGGAATTTCAACATTTCCTACTTGTTTCATTCTCTTCTTGCCTTCTTTCTGTTTCTCAAGAAGTTTCCTTTTACGTGTTATATCTCCGCCGTAACATTTTGCAAGCACATTTTTTCGCAAAGCTTTAACTGTAGAACGAGATATAACTTTTGTCCCTACGGCTGCTTGTATAGCAATTTCGAACATGTGACGCGGAATCAAATCTTTTAATTTAGAACATACACGTCTTCCGTAATCGAAAGCTTTGTCTTTATGAACAATAACAGATAAAGCATCAACTTGTTCATTGTTCAGTAAAATATCCAGTTTAACAAGATCCGATTCTCTGTAACCGGTATATTCATAATCGAAAGAAGCATATCCGCGCGTAGTTGATTTTAATTTGTCGTAAAAATCAAAAATAATTTCAGATAAAGGAAAATCGAACTGGATATCGGCACGGGTCGGATCTAAATAACTGGTGTTTTTATAGATGCCACGCTTATCCATCGCAAGTTTCATAATATTTCCCAAGTATTCGCTCGGTGTTACAATCTGTGCTTTTATATATGGTTCCTCAACTCTGTCAATTTCTCCTACAGAAGGCATATCAGCCGGGTTATCAACAACAACTTTTATGCCTTTTTTTGTATAGACATGATATTCTACGTTAGGAAGAGTTGTAACAATGTTTTGGTTGTATTCTCTTTCAAGCCTTTCTTGAACGATTTCCATATGAAGCATACCTAGAAATCCTACACGGAAACCGAATCCAAGAGCTGCAGAGGTTTCGGGTGTAAAAACAAGAGCCGAATCGTTTAGCCGTAACTTATCTAAAGATTCCCGTAAATCTTCAAAATCGTCTGATACAGAAGGATACAATCCGCTGTAAACCATAGGTTTAATCTCTTTATATCCTGGAAGGGGTTTATCTGCTCCGTTTCTTGCAAGTGTAACCGTATCTCCGACTTTTGTATCGTGAACATCTTTAACTCCAGCAATTATATACCCTACATTGCCGGCAGATAATTCTTTCGTTTTAATTTTCGAAAGTCCCAGAATTCCAATTTCTTCAGCTAAAAATTCCTTAGAGTTTGCAAAAAACCTTACCGCATCTTTTTCTTTTAATAATCCATTAAATACTCTGATATATGCAATTGCGCCTCTGTAAGGATCGAAAACAGAATCAAATATAAGTGCTTGCAAAGGGGCATTTATATCTCCCTTCGGCGGAGGTACTTTTTTAACCACCCTTTCTAAAATTTCTCCAATTCCCTTCTTTTCTTTTGCGCTTGCAAGAATAATATCTTCGGTATCGCAGCCAATAAGATCGATTATCTGATTTGAAACAGTTTCAACCATCGCGCTGGGAAGATCTATTTTGTTTATTACAGGAATTATTTCGAGATTGGCTTCAATCGCAAGATAAAGATTACTGATTGTCTGCGCTTCCACTCCCTGAGCTGCATCCACAACTAGCAGTGCTCCTTCACAGGCTGCTAAAGAACGCGATACTTCATACGAAAAATCAACGTGTCCGGGAGTATCAATAAGATTAAGGATATAATTTTCACCATCCGATGCTTTGTATTTCATTTGGATTGCGTGGGATTTTATAGTAATTCCTCTTTCTCTTTCCAAATCCATATCATCAAGAAGTTGAGCTTTTGCTTCCCTCGCCGAAACAGTTCCGGTTACTGCTAAAAGTCCGTCTGCAATCGTCGACTTACCATGATCAATGTGTGCTATAATGCAAAAATTTCTAAAATTATTCATACCTTTTCATTTTCAATTAACCCGTGAATATAATATTCGGCAAGGCTAAATTCAATAATAATTACTTGCGGATAATCTTATTTATAGATTTTTCCTTATTAATATTTATTAAGTTATGTTTAAATTACGTAATTAAAATCAATCTTTGGTTTAAATATGAAATACATTTTATTACTGTTTATGATGTCCGCTCTTATCTTTTCGCAAAGAATAAATTTTGCTGTTATAAGCAATATTTCAAATATTCCCGATAATGAAATAAATAATATAATAGAAAAAATAAACTCTGTAAGTGATATAGATTTTACAGTAATTTTAGGAAGCATTTCAAAAAACGGAAAAACGGATGATATTATAAACTTTAAAACGAAATTAGACAGGTTAAAAAAACAATATTTTGTAATTCCCGGACCTGATGATATTTACAAAAGTGAGTCTGGCGGAATAATATTCAAAGATTTATGGAAAGATTATAATTTTATATTCAATAAAGCTGATATATATATTATCGGGATGAATTCTTTTCTTCCCGATAATTACGAAGAGCAATTTAAGATTGAAGACGTCGATTGGCTGAGAGATAATATTTATGATAAGAAAGTTAAAAAATCGGTATTTATTTCCTACTCCGGTTTAAATGATGAAATTGAAAACTGGCAATACGTTTGGAATCTGCTAACTGAAAAGAATATTTCCGAAGTTTTTTGCAGCAATATAAATGATGCTAAAACGGATTTTAAAAATTTGCAGCAGATTAAAATCAAAAATTTATACGACGCTAAATCCAAATCCTTTAATATTTTTGTTGCAAGTGTCGGGGACAATTTAATTTCTTTAAGCAGGTTGGAAGACGATAATTCATTAAATCCTATACACGAAAACGGAAATTCCGCAAAAATATCTTTAGTTGATTTGCCAAAAACAGAGACTTTCGGGAATAAAATTATATGGAAGAAAAATCTTAATTTTACTTCGCTTTCAAAACCAGTTGTAAATTCAAACACAATTGTTGTATCAGATTTTGCCGGATTTCTTACAGCTTTCAATTTTTCAGGTAAAAAGCTTTGGGAATACGATGCTTACGGCGATATCCTTAGCCAGCCGGTTCTTGTTGACGGAAATATAGCTGTTTCAACAATACAGGGAGATTTGAATATTGTAAGAATAAAAGACGGGAATCATTTCCAATCAATAGGATTTGACGAAACATTAACTTCCGCTTTGTTTCCTTATGATTACGGCGGCAGTAAAAAAATTATAAATGTCGAAAATAATCCGAATATTGCACTCATTGCAGGAAGTTCTTCCGGTAAAATATTCTGTTACGATTTTTTTACTTTACAGGAGCTTTGGATGTTTTCGGAAGCGAAAAATATGATAAGGCATAAACCTGTAAAAATTAAGAATCAGATTATATTCACTGATATAGATGGAAATATATTTTCGGTTGATGCATACAGCGGTTTTTTAATTTGGAAATGGAAACCCGAAGGAAAGAATATCCGAACAAAGAGTTTTTTTGCAGAAAGCAACAATGTCTATTTGCATAGTTCTACAGATGAAATAATTAAAATTGATGCTCTGCTTGGCAAAACAAAATGGAAAGAAAAATTTAAAAACATAAATTCGGTTTTATTATCAGAAGATAAGAGCCGAATAATATGCGTTTTGGATAATAAAATTCTTTTTATTTCATCCGAAAACGGAAAAGTTATTAAAAATATTGATTTCAGACATAGTAACTCGGGCAAGGCAGTGATTAAAGAGAATAACGGGAACATATTTATTTCTACCGGAAAACAAGTGTTCTTAATTGATTCTGAATTAAGAACCTTACCGATTTTCGATTGCGGAAGCGGAAAAGTAGTAGATATAATTCCCGTTGAAAGCAATAAAATTATAATTTCCGATAACAACGGAAATCTTTATAAACTTGAATTAGCAGATAAAAATGCGAAATTTTGATTGTGTAATTTTTGATGTGGATGGAACTCTTGTTTCATCTCTAAAACTTATTCTCAACTCGATGAATCATATCGCAAGGAAATATTTAAATAAAACTTTTAAGGATAAAGAAATATTAGATATGTTCGGACCGACTGAAGAAGCTATTATTAAAAAGTTATATAATGAAAGATTTGAAGAAGCAGAAAAAGATTACTTCAATTTTTATTCTGATAACCATAGTGAAGTTGATATATTTAACGGTATGAAAGAAATAATTCAAGAATTAAAAGATAGAAATGTTAAACTTGCCGTATTTACAGGCAAAGGGAAAAGATCTACAGAAATTACTCTTGAAAAAAGCGGTTATAATAACTTATTTGAAATCCTGATAACCGGCGATGACGTAAAGGAATGTAAGCCTTCGGGCGAAGGAATTATAAAAATTTTGGATTATTTTGATGTTTCGAAAGATAAAACTTTAATGATAGGCGATTCTTCGCACGATGTTATTGCCGCTCAAGATGTCGGAGTAAAAATTGCTTCAGTTTTATGGGATAGTTTTTCGTTGGAAGAAATAATTAAACTTAAACCCGATTATCTTTTTAAGAATCTTGATGAGTTAAAAACTTTCTTATTCGAAAATACATAAAAATAAACCCCGTTTTTTATTTACGGGGTTTATTAAGAGTTTATAAACTGTTAAAAGTTAAACGGATAAACGAAAGTTACACGCGGCTCAATTTTCTTTTGAGGCTTATATCCTGTAATATTATCATCCCCGTCTCTTTCGGGAGTGAAAGTCCAGTGATAAACAAGCGAAACAATCATAAACGGATAAGGTTTGTATCCCATTTCTGCAAAAAGATATGAACGGTCGTCAAGTTTAAATAAATCTTTTTCATCAATTATATTTATTTTGTCATAGCCAGCTCTAAGTACAAAACTTCCATTTTCGGGTGAAATATCTGTATTCAGATGCAGAATGCCACTCTGCGGGTATTCATCAAGTCTCTGGTAACTTCCTAATATTTTAAATGTATTTAAAACGCTTACAAGAAGTTCTCCGTAAAATCCGTTGCTGCTTTTAAATCCCGCATCAAGCATTTGAATTTTACTTGCAACAGTTGTATCCGTTTTATCGATTTTAAATCTTTCAATTTCGTATAAAGAATTAAAATATGAAGGCAAATATCCGTTTCCGTTAAATCTTCTTTCAAGTTTCGCACGCAGATTAACAATTCCCAATCCTTCCATATTAAGGATAGCGCCTAAAGCAGAACCGCTTCCGAAATCTATAATTTTATTATGATCAAAATAAATCTCCAAATTTGCGACGGATGTGCTTAAAACCGGCAGCCCTATATCAAATCCTATGATGTTTAAACTGCCTTTATCGGTTGTCGATTTAAATTTATTATCGGAAGTAAATATTCCTGAAGTAACACCGGCATTTTCATTGTAATCACCCGCAAAAGTTGCTCCTATTTCAAGCGAACCCAGAATCGGTATATCCCCTGCTGAAGAAAATTTAAGAGGACGTACAAACCCTCGGATGCCAAGAACTCCAGCTTGTCCGAAATTCCCGTAAACAGATTCGAACCCGAAGTTTGTGAAGTCAATGTCGAGTTCCATACCAATTTTACGGGTATCGTAGCTCGGACTGTTATTGTAGAGATACATTATTGTTCCGTGACCCAGTGTTGCGTAGTCCAGTGCTCCCAATCTCACATAAAAAGGATCGTTTTTTTGTCCGTAACGAGCATATCTTATTATACTCAGATAATCTGAAAACTCATTAAAATTCTCTTTCCGTAATTTCCCTTCCGGACTGAATTGTAAATTAAGATCGAGACCTACCCCGAAATTAGCCAGACCGATTTCTGGAGTGAACCTGAGTGAATAAAACGGTTGATCATCAATCCATGTAACTCCTAATCCTCCGCTCAAAACTCCTTCGTTGGGTTTCGGTTCTGTATAAAACTGAGATCTTAAAGACATAGTCATTATAGCCGCAAAAAATAGAAGTGAGATTATTTTCATATAGATTCCTTATTCGTTAACAATTTTAGTGTTATCTTACAATAGAAAGCTTTTGCGTAACACTTTCGGATTTATCCCCTTTTTTAGATATAACTTTATAAATATACACTCCGTTAGCAATTTCATCTCCGTCTTCGTCTTTCCCGTCCCATTCAATTTCATTAAAATCTCTTCGCAAATCGGCAGAGGTTTTAACAAATTCCTTTATTAGTCTGCCGGCTACAGTATAGATTTTAATTTTTAACTCATCAGGAATTTGTGTAAGCTTAAACGTAAAATATGTTTTATTGCTAAATGGATTCGGATAATTATAAGTATCAAGGATTCTAGGTGTATTATCCACTAAAAATGTTCTTTCTATATCAGATGCATTTTCGAAAGTTGAATTTCTGTCAACCCATACGCGGAAAGTATGAGTGCCGTCATTAAATTTAGGATTAATTGTATACGTAATTTCTTTTACTCCAGGAGCTTGTTCAATTTCCGAGGCAGGAACAATTTCATTATCAATAACTACCCGCAAGTTATTTTTTGTAACATTGTAATCGTACCATTCAGCAAGGTCTTTCAAAAAAATTATAATCTTCGGATTTTCAGAAATATATTGTCCGTCCATAATTTCCTGTCCGTCAAACGTAACGCTTATAGAAGTATCCGATACCCCGACTGTTGTATCTTTTTTTACGTAAAAAGGAGCGTTATAAATGTTGTTATCTTCGTAAATTTCTGCAACTTTATTTTCAGAATCGATAATGATTCTGAAAAACATCTGCCCAAATTGTTCATCAAAATCTAATTTAACAGGTATGTTAAAGTTAATGTGCGCATTTGGGACTAAACTGAATAGTAAAGTGTCGAGTATAGTACGAACTGAATTGTCGGGTTTTACTATTTCCACAACTACTTTAAAGCTGTCTGCAATATTTTCACCAATATTGTAAACACCAAATAATATATTATTATTACCTCCCTGAGAAATTGTATCGGAGGCAACTTTCAAGACCTGGTAATTAGTGAATAATTCAGGTAGCATTTTGTAATTTACGCCTATTGCAGAAATTTCAGGTGAAAGCCCGCTTGTTGAATTATTTAAGGAAAACTTCAGCTTTAACTTTGGGTATATTTTTGCATTAACAGATGAAATATCAATGTTATTTGTAGTTAGATTAATGGAAGTTAAACTATCAACCTGATTATCGTTTTTAATTCCAATCGGTAAAATATTAATGGAAGCATCTCCAGGGATTGAATAATTGACTGCCAAATTTTGCCATTCAGAGGATGCTCCAATTTCTTTAGTTACAAAAAAACCATTTGATAGATTTTTAATAAACGTTGTATCAATAGAAACACTTCCTCCGTAGGGAGGTGACCAAGCTTCAGGTACACTTCCCGGTACAGCTCCCCGATAACCAATTAATGCCCAGCTATGTCTATTTCCAACACTATCTATTAATGTACTTCCAAAAGATTTTATTTCATTCCTAATTTCTGCAGTAATACCTGAACCTGAACCTCCGCTGCTGCAAATCAACAAATACTTTCCTTTCGGAATACTCTGAAGGTATCCTAATAACTCAGCGGCAAAACCGCTAGTGTTATCCCAATAATTTATCCTTTCTGTAGCTTCAATATCAAGAGAAACTGAATCAATAATTGCGATATGAAAACCATCAAGATGACCTTCCGATAAGATATTATCACCATTCAAAGCAATTACGGCATAATTACCATCATAATATCCGGCTGCATTTATTGAAAACTCTTTAGTTCCGGTTGAAATTGTAAGTTTATTATTTTTAAACTCAATATCTTTTTTGTTCAATCCTGAAAAAGAAAGCGAGTCTTTAATCAAATATGAATCCAAATGTTGACTGCTGTATATAAATGAATAAACACTTCCATAATCTTTATCATCCTGTGCAATTTTTGAGCGAATAAAATATCTTTTACCGTCTTGCAGATTATCAAAATTGATATTTGTTAAGACTGTATCAATTGCAAGTATTTTTTTAGACGGATTTACAAATTGAATATTATCTGATATTTCCACTGCGATTGAATCAGTTCCTTGCTTAACTGAAGGATTTAATATTCTTAAATTCTGATAAAAACTGTTTAATACAATATCTTTAATTATTGTCCGCAGACTTGAATTTACTACGTTAAAATTGTAAGCGATAGAGTTATTATCTTCATTTATTTCATTAATCATATTATCCGGATCAGCAGAAATAATGATATTATGATTACCTGTCATCTCTTTAATATTAACATAAAAATGAATATTCTCTTTATATGCCGGCATACTAATTACTATATCATCTTCGGGGATATTCTGTCCATTATAAGTATGATTTACTCTGACTGTAATCTTAGCTGTATCATTATAAACTCCCAAATTGAAAAGATTTATACTAAAACCTGTTGAATCTTGTTTATCACTGATAATAGGTGATTCAGAAATTAAATCTGATGAGTTTAATATTAAATCCGAAAGCGGCGGTTTTTTTAATGCAATTATCGGATCACCAAAAAATGTATTTGTGTAAGAAAACACCCTGAAAGTTTCGCTTGAACCAAAACTTTGAAGCAGTGATGCCTTAGCCATAACATGTGCCTTAGCAATTGAAATATCATTTTTTAATAAAATACCGTAAAAAACATTCGGTCCTGATGTTGCTGAAGAAAAGAAACCTAAGGAAGCATTTCCTAAATAACCTATAGCTTCCCCGTTGGTATTGCAAATAAACAATTCTGAAAATGCTTTTATATCCGGTTCGGCAAATTTACCTGTTGAACATCCAAAATCAGTTATTATCGGATTTTTACCGTTTGCATTATGCAACTGACTGACATCAGTAATTCCGTTATCCCAAATCTGTGTTCCGCTATGGCCTAAATAAGAGATAAACAAACCGCTTAAACTAATCATACTGTCAACTTGAGCGTTTGTATAAGGACCGAAATTTGAAGGAGGAGTTGTTGTTTTGTAAAGATGGGATACATTTCCTCCGATGGGAGAAGGAAGAATATGATTATTTATTACAGCATCATTTGCAGATTTTAACTGATTGAGTTCACTGGGATTTTTCTGATCGCCACTGGAAATAAACATATAGGTTTTATTCCATTCATCATATCCTAAGTTCAAATAATTTCTGTGTTTATTGAAATAATGATCAAACTCTTCAATAGAATTTACTGGAATTCGCCCGACAAATAACTGAGGCACATAAGCTTGTTCCGGGTTCCATATTGCATACCAGCTATCCGATACAGGTTCTCCAAAAGAAGGAACAAAATTTTCTACTTTGGGACTTGCGAAGTATTTATATTTATTAGCTTTGTAATCGTATGTCGCATCTCCCACGAGGTTAAGATATACAGGTTTTACTGTCCATTTCGAATATACATCCATAAGAAAATCTTTAATCGGTTCCGGAGCAAAAAAACCGTAATTGTACTGATCATAAATTCTTTCAACATCAATAACGGCAGAATTTATGTTATAATTCTCTTCAATAAAGCCTGCATATTCCGAAGCCTTGTTCAAAAAAGTTTTATGAGTTAATAAAATATATTCACCGGAATTTGAGTTATCGCTTAAATTTTGAAATGGTCTGTAATAATAAAACTTAGGACTGCTGATTTTTGCTTCCGATTTAAAAATGAATTTATCGCTGTTATTTATTGTATCCGAAATAGAATAGTTATTTGCATTATTAACAGGATTAAGATAAATCTCAGCATCATTCCCGTTGAATTTATAAATTCTGATATCAGGATTTGTAAAACTGCCGACTTTTAATGCATAAATATTTCCGTTATTTATATTTTGCAGTGAGAATTTCAGCGAGTCGTTAATTGGAACTAAATATCTTGGATATTCAACTTCGTACCAATCATATTCAATGCTGTTTACTGTAGCTGTTGTAGCAAAAGAAATTGTTTTAAGATTGTTTACTCCGTTTTTGAGTAAATCCGATGAGAATTTCGCTTTTACAACTTTTTGTTCATACTTATTAAAAGCAGTCGAATCAAAAACCTGAGCATCGCTATTAATACTTAGCCCGATTTTATGAGCTTTCGATGTAATATTTGATGCGAAATCCTGAACTTTATAAAAAGCTTTTGCAGAATCGCCAGGCACTAAATTAGTTACTGTAAAATTCCTATTTGCCGTACCAACTGCCTGCTGACCCCAAACCCAGGTTTGATTAGCATGCCAAAACGGCAGCTGCCGCTTTACAAGGTCGGATATCGAGTAATCGAGCCAGCGGTCTTGTTCGTAGTGAGCAACTTCGCGATATGTTCTTAAGGTATCGTTTGTTATCGGAAACCCGCCGGAATTTATTTTTATCCGTTTGCCGTTAGTGCCATCCCAGGTAAGCCAGTAAATTGTAGTATCCGAATATCTGTTTGCATATTCTTTATATTCCTCATCCCCGGTACTGATGTTCCGGTAATCGGGATTTCCGGGATTTCTTGTCCCAATAAATTCTAAATAATCATTTTCATCAAAAACACCATCGTTTTCCCCGCTTACGTAAATTGATACTTCGTTTCCTTTTAAGTATAATTTAAATGTCCTAGGATCTATTGAAAGAGTTGATATTCCAAAGTTTTCGAGATTTTCTTTTGTGATTCTGTAAATATCGTCATTTGCCGTTCCGATTTTTAAATAAGATTTATTAAAATCAATCCAACTGTAATTATCGGATTTTGAAAGAGAGGCATCGTAAAGCTGACGGTCAAGTTGAACTGCATTAGAAATATTGGATATTAAATATTTTTCTAATTCTGTAACTTCTTCTGCTTTTGATGATTGAATAGATTTGCCTTTATTTTTAACGGACAACTTAAAATTTAATTTTGACTTTTCACTTATTTCGTTTGAATTATTAAAAGTGTATTGATTTATTCTCACCTGAGCGCAGTAATAGTTCCCGATCCAAACATACCCGACAATCTCAATATCCTTTTTTTCAATAAGAGTTTCGCGGCGTAATTTTCCTTTGGAAAAAGTGATATTCCTTTGGGAATCCCAATTGATATCCGGTGCTATTTCAGGTTTTCCTATTATTTTTTTCTGCTCTTTCACTGAGTATGAGATTTCAGCTTCCGAAAAAGACGGCAGAGCAATAAAAATATCTTTCTTAGGAAGAATAAAGTATTGAGTATTGTATTCCGGTATTGCCTGTTCAAATTTTACGATTTTATTCCCTTCTTCCTCCACAATATTATAATTTTCCGAATTTAGAATCACATCAAAATTTAAGTGAGAAATTTCTTTAACAGAAACTTGAGAAAATATTATTGAAGTGAAAAAAAAGAATAAATATATTAGTTTAATCTTCATATTTTTAGCCTGATGAATAAATAAAAAAAATCTTTTTCGTATAATTAAAAAGAATAAAACTTAATTAATAAAATTACCGAAATAATTGGAAAACTTAACACTAAATAATATAAAAATCGATGCATTTAACAGCGATTCAGTTAGAATTTTTATCAGAAAGATTCTTATTGAAAAGAAGAATCAGCATTTTATCACATTCAATTTGGATTTTCTGTATAATTCTTTTTTAAACAGCGATTTTCAACATATTTGCAAAAATGCCGATTATACTTCTGCCGATGGTTTCGGAATAACTTCTTTAATTTACTTGAAGTACAAAAATAGAATTCCTCGCATTACAGGAAACGATCTTTTCGTAATTATTCTTGAAATATTGAATGAAATTTCCGGCTCGGTTGCTCTCGTTGGTTCAAATGCTGAAGTGCAAAGTAAAATTAAAAATAAAATATTGAAAAATTATCTTAATGTAAAAATTGCATATTCAGCTACACCTTCATACAAATTTGAAGAAGATATTGCTGAGAATATAAGTTTGTTGAATGTTTTAAAAAAAGCCAACCCGGATGTCCTTTTTCTTTCTTTGGGTTCACCCCGCCAGGAGTATTGGCTTAATAGATATCTTAAGGAGACTGATATAAAAATCGGTATGGGGATCGGCGCAGTATTCGATTTTTATTCCGGCGCTAAGAAAAGAAGTCCTGTTTTTATTCAAAAAATAGGGCTCGAATGGTTTTGGCGTTTTTGCACAGAACCAAAAAGATTATTTAAACGGTATTTTTTACAAGATTTGCCATTATATTTAAAATTATCATTTTACGCTATTTTAGGAAAAAATATATGAGTAAAAAGATTTTATATCTAATAAAAACAATGGATGTTGGCGGAGCTGAAAGATTTACGTTAAATCTATCAACATATATGCAGTCAAACGGATTTGAAACAACTGTTTATTCATCCGGTGGTATTTTTACCGATTTATTGCGTGAAAAAAATGTGACATATATTTACAGCGATAATGCCCAGAAGAATGATTTTATCTCTTTTTTTAAAATCAGACAAGAAATAAAGAAAATTCTATCTGAGAAAGAATATGATATTATTCATTGTCAGCATAGAATTTTTGTCCTTATTCTCTCAACAATAAAAACAGGTAGAGCAAAAATAATCTATACGGCGCATAATTATTTTGATGATTTCTTGCAGAAATTGATTAAACCGGATTATGCAATTGCAATATCGCCAACTATCGAAAAAAATCTAAAATCTACTCTAACAATTTCACATTCAAAAATAAGTTGTATCAATCTCGGGGTTGATTCTCCTGATTTAGTCCCATGGAAAAACAGGAAAAAGACCGACAATATAACAATTGGGTATGTTGGTAGATTATTAAAAGAAAAAGGGATTTTAAATCTTTTGCAGGCTTTTAATACTCTTAAAAATCATCATTCAGAGCTTCGTTTAAAAATAGTTGGGAAAGGACCATTAAAAAATGAAATTATCAATTTTGTTGAAGAAAATAAGTTAAATGACTTAATCACAATTAATGAACCGCTTACTGATATAGATGCAATTTATAAAAATATTGATATACTCGTTCTCCCCACTCAAATGAAGGAAGGATTACCAATTTCAATTCTTGAAGCAATGGCAAGAGGGATTTTGGTAATTACTTGCAATTCCGGCGGTATTGGCGATGTAATAATAAATGGAGAAACAGGTATTGTTTTAGAATCAGGCAGTATTGAAGAAATAAATGCAAATTTAGATACGATTCTTTCAAATTATCCAAATTTAAAAGAAATTATTCAGAAAGCTAAAGTTAAGGTAACAGAAGACTTTTCTTTAGAAACAATGCTAGTAAATTATAACCAGTTATATAAAAATATTGCTTGATTATTTTTTCCTTTTCAGAGATGTAATTAAGTATTTAATTCTTAATACTGGATTAAAAAAATAATAATAGTCTTTTATATCACGAGATACGATATTTAAAATAATAATTTTAATAGCTTTTTTTAGTCTATAATTTCTAACTTTTATTGATTTACACAATTTCCAGAAACTAATTCCCTTTTCTCCATAACGGATTTGCCAAAAAATATTTAATTCATCGAAGCTTGGTTCTGTATATGAAATGTTTTCTTCAAGAACCTTAATAATACTAGTATTTATTTCTTTAATTGATTTGATGCTAAATGACTGCCCATTAATATGTTTACGATATTTTAACAACATTTCATCAAGATTTAAAAATTTTGCATTCAATCTTAAACGTAACCACAAATCATAGTCCGCAATCTTCCCGTATTTCTCCCTGTATCCTCCTGCGTCAAGCACAATCTTTTTTTTATAAAGTACTCCTGAATGGCTGATTATGTTCTGAAATCTCAATTCTTTTTTTATTTCTTCATCTTCTTTTGGAAGCTTAATTTCATAAAGTGTTTTTCCAATTTCATTAATTACAAAAATATTATGGCTTACAATACTTATATCAGAATCAAATAGAATCGCTTTCATTTGCTTTTCAATTTTTTGAGGCATTGCAATATCATCGTGATCAAGAATTGAAACATAATCGCCATTTGCTAATGATAATCCATAATTTAAAGCTGCAACGTGACCATTATTTTCTGTCCAAAAATATTTTATTCTTTTATCAGGAATTGATTTGATAATATCGGCTGTACCATCATTAGAACCATCGTCAATAATAATTATTTCAAGATTTGTATAAGTTTGACTTATTATACTTTCAACAGATTCACGAATAAATTTTTCACCATTAAATGTTGTAATAATTACAGAAACTAATTCACTATGCATTATTATTTTCATTATTGATATATACTTATCTTTAATATAATAATATATATCATTTTCCCCAATAAGTTTGAATATTTTAATATTATGTTAAATTTAAATAAAAACTATAGAACTGTCAAAGTCCAGAAATATTCCCCATTAAAAACAAGAGAAGTCCAGAAGTATTCCCCAAGCGGGGTCAGAAGTAATCC